>CAZMMV010000001.1:0-8400 GCA_964567475.1 uncultured Tissierellaceae bacterium
TCGTATGACTGAGAATAAAGGAATATTTGGAGGATGTGGAGGATATGATAGCGAACTGCTACTTTTCTTCTTACTAATAATAATGTTGTTTATGCCTCAAGGCTGCTGCAGATAATAAGATATAAATAAACCTTTAAAATAAAGCCTCTCAAGATATAAAACTTTATATCTTGAGAGGCTTTTATTTTCTATCATTGTTCCAATTTTCCTTTACAAATACTAAACTATGATTTATAATCACTATACCCCCCTATGGTATTCATAGGGGAATATCTTATAGGAGGTTTTATTATTGAAAAATTACTTTATTAAAACAAATCGAACTTTTACTTTTATTAGAAAATATAGTTGGATATTTACACTATTAGTTGCTATAGGCGGATTATGGCAACCTAAGCTTGGTTTGTTAGTTCTATTTATAATGGCTGGATTAACTCTTACATCTTTTTTTACTGGTAGATATTGGTGTGGAAATTTTTGCCCACATGGAAGCCTATTTGATAGATTGTTATTGCCAGTTAGCAAACTTAAAAAAATTCCTGATTTCTTAAAATCTAAAACTATGATAATTGGATTTTTCTTCTTTTTTATGTTTAATTTCTCAAGAAAGTTAATCAAAATAAGTAAGTCTTGGGGTACTTTTGATTTTCTTGATAAATTAGGTCTATTATTTGCAAATACTTATTTAATGGTTTTAGTTGTTGGTGGAAGCTTAGCTATATTTCTAAATGCTAGAACTTGGTGCCAATTTTGTCCTATGGGTTCATTACAAAAATTATCATATAAATTAGGTTCACTTACAGGTATCACTAAAAAGACAGAAAAAAAAGTTACTATTTCAGATAAGGATAAGTGTCGTCAATGTGGTCTCTGCTCTAGAGTTTGTCCATTTCAGTTAAGCCCACACTTAAACTTCTCACATAATAATCAATTTGACAATATAAATTGCATCAAATGCTCTACTTGTATAGAAAACTGTCCCGTAAATATACTTTCTCTTGCAACAGAAGCTGAAGCTATTCAATTAAGAGACATGTCATCTAATGGTGACCCGGGAAATAAATAAAAAATTCATTTAACTATACTTTGTTATCCTATCTATGGTATAATAACTTTATGAAAATTTTTAATTAGAAAGGGTTATTATATTGATTAGTGTAAACAAAGTTAGTTTAAGATATGGATCACAAAAATTATTTGAAGATGTAAATTTAGTTTTTACACCAGGAAACTGCTATGGTGTAATAGGTGCTAATGGTGCCGGAAAGAGTACTTTTTTAAAAATATTATCTGGCGATTTAGAGCCTAATTCTGGAGATGTATCTGTATCTAAAGATACTCGTATGTCTGTATTAAAACAGGATCATTTTGAATACGATCAAGAAAAGGTAATAGATGCTGTAATCATGGGTAATAAAAGACTTTATGAAATAATGTTAGAAAAAGATGCAATATATGCAAAAGAAGACTTTTCTGATGCAGATGGAATTAAGGCATCAGAACTAGAAGCCGAATTTGCAGAAATGGATGGATGGACTGCCGAATCAGAAGCTTCATCACTTTTACAAGGTCTTGGTATAGCTACTGAATTACATGAAAAAAAGGTAGAAGATTTAAATGGTAAACAAAAAGTAAAGGTTTTACTTGCTCAAGCTATATTTGGAAAACCTGGTATACTAATACTAGATGAGCCTACTAACCATTTAGATGTTCGTAGTATTAAATGGCTACAAGAATTTTTAGGCAATTTCCAAGGAACAGTAATTGTAGTATCCCATGATAGATACTTTTTAAATGAAGTATGCAATCATATAGTGGATATAGACTTTGGTAAAATTAAGATGTTTGTAGGAAACTATGACTTCTGGTATGAATCAAGTCAACTTGCCCTTCAAATGATGAAGGACCAAAATAAGAAAAAGGAAGATAAAATTAAAGATCTTCAAGCTTTCATTACTCGTTTCTCTGCTAATGCTTCTAAATCAAAACAGGCAACTTCTCGTAAAAAATTACTAGAAAAGATTACCTTAGATGATATTCAACCTTCTACTAGAAGATATCCATTTGTTGGATTTTCAATGGATAGAGAACCTGGAAATGAAATCTTAACAGTAGAAAACTTATCTAAAACTATAGATGAAAAGAAAGTATTAGATAATATTAGCTTTAGAGTTAATAAAGGGGATAAAATTGCCTTCATAGGAAATGAAATTTCTATTACTGCTTTATTTGAAATATTAATGGATAATATGGAAGCAGATGATGGGACTTTAAAATGGGGACAAACAATAACCCATTCTTATTTCCCAAATGATAATTCTAAGTTCTTTAATGACGTGGATTACAATCTAATTGATTGGCTAAGACAGTTTTCTGAAGAACAATCTGAGATTTATTTGAGAGGTTTCTTAGGTAGAATGCTTTTCTCTGGAGAAGAAGCTTTGAAAAAAGCTAAAGTCTTATCTGGAGGAGAAAAGGTTAGATGTATGTTATCTAAAATGATGTTAAAGGGCTCAAATGTTTTAGTCCTAGATCAACCTACAAATCACTTAGACCTTGAAAGTATTACTTCAGTGAATAATGGTTTAAAAGATTTTAAAGGGAATATATTATTTACCTCCCATGACCATCAATTTATTCAAACTATCGCAAATAGGATAATAGAAATAAAACCTGATAGCTTTAATGATAGAACTATGAGCTACGAAGAGTATATTGATAGATTTTATATTGATTAATTTTGATATAAACATATAACTTAAGCATATTTATAAAAAAGAGAGACCACTGGTCTCTCTTTTTTATACTTATACAATTTTAACCTAAATCTGTAAACTCTATATTTACTTTCATTTCTTCACCATTTCTTATAATAGTTAATTCTTCTTTATCACCTTTTCTATACTTATATAAAGCTTTCTTTAAATCAGTAATATCTTGTATTTTCAAATTACCTAACTTACTTACTATATCTCCATTTAATAATCCAGCTTTAGAAGCAGGAGTATCTTCATGAACCTTAATGATTATAATTCCATTATCTACATTGAGATCAACACCAAAAGCTGCTTCATAATCTTTCACAGGAACACTAGTTATACCTAAGATAACAGTTTCATATGTTCCATTTTCAACTACCTCTTTTACTATAGCCTTTGCCTTATTTATAGGTATTGCAAATCCTAATCCTTCTCCACCTTTAATCTTTGCTGTATTTATACCAATTACTTCACCCTTATTATTTAAAAGTGGTCCCCCACTATTACCAGGGTTAATGGAAGCACTAGTTTGTATCAAATCTTCAATTACCTGATTGTCACTTATCCTAATATTTCTATTAAGACCTGACACTATACCATCTGTAACTGTTCTTTGAAACTCAAGTCCTAAAGGATTACCTATAGCTACAGCTAGTTCGCCTATTTCCAATTTATCTGAATCTCCTAAATCGGCCACAGGAAGACCTGTTTTATTTACTTTAACTACAGCCAAATCCAATAATCTCTCATTCCAAATAACTTCTGCATCTACCTTTTCTCCATTTTCAAACAAGACATTAACAGATTTTGCTTTTCCATCTGCTACTACGTGAGAATTCGTAAGTATATATCCAGCACTATCTATTATTACTCCAGATCCAACTCCTTCTCTTTCTATAGGTTCAAACCAAAACTGTTGTACTTCTTCTATAGTGGTTATACCTACTACTGAACCCATGGCTTTCTTTGCTACAGCAGATACTGTTGTTATATCATCTTTTGGAGTTATATTTATTTGTTGGGCATCAGAAATATATTTATTAGAATAGGGTTGGGGTAATATATTTCCATAAAGTTGATTGCCTATATAAGGTGATATTAGCCCTCCTATAATAGAAGCAACTAAAGCAAGTGCTATATAGGAAAACAAACTTCCTTTAAATGATTTCTTCTTTTTCTTTTCACTAACTATTGGTTTGCTATATTTTGTTTCCACATGTTCTACATGTTCTACATGTTCTTCGTCTGGTCTATCCTTATTATAATCATCATTCATAGTATCCCTCTCCTTATTTTATTTATATTTAAAATTTATCTAAATTTTTACCCTTACTACATCTTTACCCTTATTATATATTTTTATTGTCAAAATAATATGTTCTAATTATGTTTTTCTTGTGAGATTTGTCTTTTTCTCTACTATATTTGTTATAATATATTTATAAACCATAAAAGTATAATGGAGTGATATAATGAGTTACAAAATTTATTTAGTAGAAGATGATAAAAACTTAAATTTAGTTCTTTCCTCATATTTAAAAAAAGAAGGCTGGAATGTAATATCTTTTTTTAATGGAGAAAGTGCTAAGGCAAATATAAAAAATCCACCAGACCTATGGATATTAGATATTATGCTACCTGATATTGATGGATATCAATTAATTAAAGCTATTAAATCTTATACTCCTAATGTACCTGTTATATTTATATCTGCTAGAGACGCAGATATTGATCGAGTCTTAGGCTTAGAACTTGGAAGCCAAGACTACTTAGCTAAACCCTTTTTACCAAGGGAATTAGTCATTAGATCTAAAAACATTCTAAACAGATTTAATAATAATACTAAAGTTCAAAGTATCCCTCCATATATAATTGATGAGAAAAGCCGATTGGTATACAATGGGGAAAAAACAATAGATCTCACTTCTAAGGAGTATGAACTTTTAGTATATTTTTCTAAAAACCTTGAAGTTGCACTTTCTCGCCAACAAATATTAGATTATATATGGGGTATAGATTATTTTGGTTCTGATAGAGTTGTAGATGATTTAATTAGGCGTCTTAGAAAAAAAATGCCTGATTTAAATATAGAAACTGTATATGGATATGGATATAGAGTGAACAAGTCATGAAAAATCGTCCACTATGGCTACAAATATGGATAATTATTGCTACTATTACTCTATCTATATTTCTTTTACTTTCTTTTGTACTACCTACTACCTTAAGAGGTTTTTTTACAAAAGAAGTGTATGCTTCAATAGATGCAGCCCAAGATTTAGTTTTCAATCAATTTAGTAGTGATATATATCGTGATTATCTAGGACCAAACTTTTTTGGAGAAAATAACGAAATTCTAAAAAACATAAGAACTGTCAATCATTTTATAATCTATGATAATAAAGTTATATTAGATTCTGCTGTTCCAAAGGCTTTCTTAGATACAACTAGAAAACAAGCTTATTCTCAAAAAGAGATCAGCAAAGAATATACTGGAAATATAGAACATCAAAAAATATTTTATATAATCACTAAGGGCAAAGCCCTTGGCCAAGATGCTTATTTAGTTTCTTTTATGGGAGATTCATATAGAGAAGACTTAGTAGACACTCTTTTCAAGAGACTTACTATGCTTATGAGCTTTATTTTAATATTTTCATGGATTCCCTCAATATTATTATCTAGATATATTTCTAAGCCATTAGTAAACTTAGAAAAAAAGGTAAAACGTTTAGCAAATAACCAATGGAATCAAGCAGTTAATATTAATAGAAAAGATGAAATAGGAAAATTAGGAGAATCCATAGAACATCTTAGAAAACAATTAATACGACAAGATGAAGCTGAGCAATCATTTTTGCAACATGTCTCCCATGAATTAAAAACACCAATAATGGTTATTAGAAGCTTTACTCAATCTATTAAAGATGGTATCTATCCAAAAGGTGATCTAGAATCATCAATTGATATCATAGATGAAGAAAGCCAAAGATTAGAAACAAAGGTTAAGAATTTACTTTATTTAACTAAATTAGACTATTTATCTAATCATGATATAGATAGAAATCCAATATCTCTAGATTTATTAATTAAAGAAGTAGTAGATAAGTCTTCCTGGCAAAGACCAGACCTTAACTGGAACTTAAATCTTATAAAAATGACCTTAGAAGGTGACAGAGAACAATGGAAAGTAGTACTAGAAAATTTAATAGACAATCAAATAAGATATGCAGAAAACACTATTGAAATTTCCCTTAAAGAAGAAGGCAATAAATCCATACTAAGAATATGGAATGACGGACCTGAAATAGAAGAAAATTTAATTAAAAACTTATTTAATAAATTTAATAAAGGCCACAAAGGTGAATTTGGATTAGGTCTTGCCATAGTAGATAGAATAGTAAAAAATCATAATTCAAAAATTTATGCTGTTAATGAAGAAAATGGAGTATCTTTTTATATAGAAATTCAAAAGAGATGAGGTTTAAACCTCATCTCCCACTTTTTTCTCTTCTAATTTAGATTTGATAATTTTTATATCATCTACTATAAATCTATGTTCTACATCTGATATATCAAAATTAACTGTTTTAAATGCAAATTGAAAAAAATATCCTACAGCTATTGCCATAACTGCTGTTCCTATACCTACTGACCCACCTAAAAAATACCCTACTATTAAAGCAAGTATTTCCAAAGAATTTTTGATAAATCTAACAGATTTATTAGTTTTCTTTGTTAGTACAACCATAAGTCCATCTCTAGGTCCTGCACCATATCCTGCTCCAACATATATAAATATTCCATATCCTAAGACTAACATTCCTAAAAGCATCATAAGAAAACTGGGTAAAAAAGTATCAAATATGGGAACTAAGTTATTAAGCATAATAACATCTATAAATATACCTATAAATATCATGTTAAAAAGTGTTCCCCAACCTATATTTTGGCCTAAGCCTATATCTATAATAATTATTATAAATCCTAATATAATATTTGCCCTTCCAATAGTCAGTCCCGTTACATTACTGATACCTTGATGAAGGACATCCCATGGTGCAAGACCAAGATTGGCATTGATAGTCATTACCATTCCTAATGCACATATAAAATATCCAATAAAAAGCCTTAAAAAACCCAAAATTGTTTTTTTCATAATACATTACACCAAATTATTTTCATTTATATTTCCCCTTTTTTATAAAATATATAAATTTAATATTCTGTATCTTATAACTATATTCCTATCATAGTACAACATCCTTATAATAGTCAACATATTTATTTATATAAATAAAAGAGACGGTTATTTTGTTTGCAAACAAAATAACCGTCTCTTCTCTTCTTATTTATTCCTTTTCTTAAAGTTTTTCTTCTTCTTTTTGGCATATCTAGGAGTACTACTTTTTTCTTCTTTAAATTTATTCTTCTTAGATCTGTCTTTTGTATCCTTTTTATCTTTCTGTGCTTTATCTTTAATTCTTGGTTTAAGTCGTTCTTTTTTTACTGATTTTTCTACTAAATCCTTTTTTATTTTTCTCTTAATTAAGGCTAAATCATCTTTATCATCATCTGTTGACAAAGTGATTGCCATACCTAAATTTCCTATCCTTCCAGTTCTACCAATTCTATGAATATAGCTATCTACAGTTTCTGGTATATCATAATTAATTACATGTGTTACTCCTTCAACATCTATACCTCTAGCTACAATGTCTGTAGCTACTAAAATCTGCAACTTAGCAGTTCTAAATGATTTAACTACTCTTTCTCTCTTGGCTTGACTTAAATCTCCATGTAATTCATCTGAGTTATATCCTCTAGCAAGTAATTCACTATTTAGATCAGATACTCTTCTCTTTGTACGACAAAATACAATAGCTAAGTAAGGTCTATATTCATCTATTAATCCACATAGTACGTCTAATTTTCTCCTATCTGAAGTTTCAATAACTATTTGTTCTATTTCATCTAAGGTAACATTTTTTCCCTCTATTTCAATTTGTAAAGGATTCTTCATAAATCTCTTACTCAAAGTTCTTACTTCATTGGGAATTGTTGCTGAAAACATCATAGTCTGGCGTGTTTTCGGTGTATCTATTATAATTGATTCTATATCTTGTAAAAATCCCATGCGAAGCATTTCATCAGCCTCATCTAAAACTAAAAAATCTAATCTTCCTAAATCAATAGTTTTTCTTCTTATATGATCTAATAATCTTCCTGGAGTAGCTATCACTAAGTTAACTCCATTCTTTAGCTTTCTTATCTGAGCTTCTACATCCTGACCACCATAGGCAGCTAAGATACTTATGTCTTTTCCTTCAACTAACTTCTTAGCTTCATTAGTAATCTGTAAAGCTAACTCTCTAGTTGGAGTTATTATAAGCCCTTGAGTATGAGCCTTTTCTAAATCTATTTTTTCCATCATAGGAAGTAAAAAAGCAAAAGTTTTCCCAGTACCTGTTTGAGCCTGTGCTACTACATCATGACCATTTATTATCTGGCCTATTGATTGTTCCTGAATAGGTGTAGCTTGTCTTATTCCATTTTTATTCAATACTTCTACTAACTCCTTGCTAATTCCTAATTCTTTAAATGTAGTCATATTATCACCATCCTTTTCTTATTATCTTTT
>CAZMMV010000001.1:8500-21853 GCA_964567475.1 uncultured Tissierellaceae bacterium
TTCCTAATTCTTTAAATGTAGTCATATTATCACCATCCTTTTCTTATTATCTTTTGTTGATTTCTCCTTAATATTCATCTAAAAACGAATGCCTCTCTCCATCTTTTTCCCATCCAATTACAGCATCTATGTTTACATTTTCTGTTGCTCTAAATATGGACATATCTACATCTTTAAAGTTCTTATTTAAATCTTCTATTAAATCTTTTATTTCAAATCTTTTATTTCCCACTTTCTTAGCTGCCACAGTGCAAGCACAATCTAATGGTTTAATACCACTATTTCTTATAAATCTTTGTATATACTCTTCTTTTATAAGATACATAGGCCTTATTAGTTCCATATTTGCAAAATTTCTTGCCTTTAACTTTGGCATCATAGTCTTAAAATTAGCTGAGCATAATACATTTAACATAGTAGTTTCTATTACATCATTGAAGTGATGACCCAAGGCTAGTTTGTTGCATCCTAGTTCCTCTGCCTTAGCATATAGTGAACCTCTTCTCATCCTAGCACACATATAACATGGATTACTTTTTGCAATTTTATCTGCCACATCAAATATATCTGCATCGTATATATTGACTGCTATGTCTAGATATTTGCAATTTTCTTCTAAAAGCTTTCTTATATCTTTATTATACCCTGGATCCATAGCTATAAATTCTAACTGAAAGTTTTTATTACCATGTTCATATAGTTCTTGCAAAAGTTTTGCAAGTAATAGGCTATCTTTTCCACCTGATATGGCAACTGCTATCTTATCTCCATCTTCTATTAACTTATATTCCCTTACTGCCTTTACAAACTTGCCCCATATATGCTTTCTATAAGTTGTTATTATACTTCTCTCTATATCATATAATGACTTCTTATCATTATACTTTTCTTCCATAATTCATCACTCCACCCAAATAAATATTAAGAAATTCAAAAGAGACAATTTTACATTGTCTCTTCATTATACATCATTTATTGAAGATATTTCATCTTTTTCTCCAAAATATACAGTACCCCATACTCCTAGCAAGATCATTACTGATCCAACTATATGATACCATAAAAAATCTTCTTTTAATATAAAAACTCCTGCGAAAATAGAAACTATAGTTGTAAAATTACCTAATACTGCAAATTGAGATACTTTCATCTTAGATATTGAATAATTGACTAGAAAAAATGCAACTATAGATGATAAAATTGCTAAGTAGAGTATTGGAATTATTGCTTTTAAACTTAATAATGGTGTAAAATAACTGTTCATTGTACCCTTTATTAAATTATTTATAATTAAAATTATATTAAATGTAATTGCACCTACATGCATCATTACATAGGTTATTTCAATAGGAGTAAAGGATGTAGATGCTTTTTTAGAAGTAATATTATAAAAACCTGATGCAAACACTGCAACTAATAAAAATATAATACCTAAAAAACTTCCTGATAAACTTAAATTTTCTTTCATTAAATTTATAAATACCACTCCACTAACAGAAAGCAAAATAAATAAAACTTGAATTCCTTTTAATACTTCTTTTAAAAAGATAACACTAAATACAGTTGTAACTACAGGTATCAGTGATATAACAAGTCCTGCCTCAAATGAGGATGTTAAATTCAAACCCAGACTTTCAAATATAAAATACATAACAGGCTCTCCTAGAGATGCTAATAAAACTACTTTTATATTTTTTCCTTTTAAATCTATTTTAATTATTTTCAATAATTTAAGTAAATTTAAAACTAAAGTTGCTATCAAAAATCTATAAGCTATCATTTCTATGGGAGTCATTAAATCTAATACAATTTTACTAAACATAAAAGAAAACCCGAATATAAGAGTAAATACAAGTCCTGAAAATATAGGTAACATCTTTTCATTTTTCAAAATTAGCACCCCTTCTAAATGTGAATTGATTATATATTTAGAATACTATAACATAGGCACATACGCAAGATATTTAAATCTCTATATCAACAGTTTTATATAGAATATTCCGCCAAGTATTATCCATACTACCAATGCTATTAAAGATTCTATACCTAAGGCAGCAGGAGAACCTGGTATAAGTAGTAGGCCTACAAAGCTAATACTTATTATTATTCCCAAAAAGGACATTATCCTTCTATAATTTGTTTTACCTTTTTTAAAAGAAATAATACAAACATACATATAAGCAACAGCTGCCCCTAAAGAAGCCATATCTACTATCCATAGTATTACTTCTCGACCAAACCAAGGTGCTATTAAGCTAATAATACTTGTAAATATTATTGTATTTTTATATACTCCATTTTTATTAAGTTTTCCAAATGACTTAGGTAAAATCCCCTTATGAGATATTGCCCCCATTAATTTTCCTGTACTTAACATAAATCCGTTGATACCACTAGTCACTGCCCCTGCTAAACCTAATATAAGAATAAAAAACCAACCCTTCCCTAAGTTGTTCAATACTCCAGCTCCTAGGGCCCAATCTTCCGCAAAAGCTTGACTGGCTGAAAATGCCATTCCAGTAGTTATATTCAATATATTATAAACTAAACTAGCTATTAAAAGTGATACTATAGCTATAAAAGAAGCAGACTTATTTGTAAAATTAAATTCCTTGCTAAGTTGAGGAATTGCATCAAATCCTACAAAAGCAAAAGGAGTTATTGCTAATACCTTTGCTATTTGCCCTAAATCAAATTTATAATCTACAATATAATTATCTAATATATTTGTTTTATCTACATTTAAAAACATAGCAATAAATATAGAAAACACTGATATTATTAAAGTAACTACTATTATATTTTGTGTTTTTGAAGTTTCTTTTATACCCTTTATATTAATATAGGCAAATAATAACACTATTAGGGATGATACTATGACTTCTCCTAAGAAAACCTTATATCCACCAATATTATATAAATATCCAAATTCTAAAATATTGCCAAATATCTTCTTAAGAACTAATGCAAATGCCGTTCCGTTAAAAGGTACCATGGTTAAATAAGCTAAGGATAAGGCCCAGCCCACTATAAATCCATGATTTTTCCCAAGATAATCATAAGTATAAGTAAATTCTCCACCTTCATCATTTAAGTTTTCCAACATTACTCTATAGGAACTTTCTATAATTATTATAAAAATTGCTCCTAAAAATAATCCTATGGCAGTATTTATAAGACCAGATTCTTTTAAAAATTTATTTCCTGGCAGCATAAAAGAACCCCAACCTATTATAGAGCCTAAAACTATGGCAAAAACATCTCTTCTTCTTAAACCTTCATGCATATCTATCACCTTTATTTTTATTTTCCTATAAAATAGACTATGCAAGTCATTAAACCTTGCATAGTCTATTTTAAATTTATATTAAAATCCTATTTTCTATTCAAAGTTATAAGCTGTTACAATTGGTTTTCTACCTGTAACTTGGTCATTATAATATTCAAAGAAGGATATTCCCATAAAACTACCAGATACATTAATTACATTTTTAAATCCTAAGTTTTGTAATGCTCTAACTGCATTATAGCTTCTTTGACCTGTTCTACAATGCAAATAAACTGGTCTATCCTTTGGTACTTCATCTAATCTATCTCTTATTTCGCCTATTGGAATATTTATTGAATTAATTAAATGTCCTTCTTCATATTCATCTTTCTCTCTTACATCTATTATGAAAGCATCATTTTCAACTAATTTTCTTACTTCATGAACATGAACCTGTTTAAAACATGAGTGTAATATATTTAATCCTACTAAGCCTGAAAAGTTTACTACATCCCTAGCAGTTCCAAAAGGTGGTGCATAGCATAGTTCTAAATCCTTTAAATCCTCAAGAGTAGCATTAAACTTAATAGCAGTAGCTATTACATCTATTCTCTTATCTACATTTCCCTTACCTATAGCTTGGGCACCTAGTATTCTTCCTGTTGGCACTTCAAATATTAATTTAAAATGTAATGGCTCACTATCAGGCATGATCTCTACCTTATCAAAAGGAATTATCATAACAGTATCATAATCTATCTTCATCTGAGTTGCTTCTATTAAACCTTCTGTAAGTCCTGTAGAAGCTCCATTGTAATCAAATATCCTAATCACTGATGAACCTATAACCCCTGTATTATGAACTGGCCTACCATATATATGATCAGCTGCAGCCCTAGCTTGCTTTTGTGCTGGTCCAGCTAATGCCAGTTTACTCTGACTATAAAGTAATCTATTGTATACTTCTATAGCATCTCCTACTGCATATATGTCTGGATCATTAGTTCTAAAGTTTTGATTTACCTTAATAGCTTTTGTTTTTCCTAATTCAAGACCTGCATCTACAGCAAGTTTTGTTTCTGGACTAACACCTATTGACATAACTACAGCATCTGCCTTAAGTTTTTTCCCTGATTCCAATACAACAGTGTCCTTTTCAAATTTAGATACTTTATCCCCTACAATCAAATTAATACCCTTATCATAAATTTCCTTGTGTAATATTTGTACCATATCATAATCGAAGGGTCTCATTATTTGATCCATAGCCTCTACTATATTTACATTAAATCCTGCCATCTTTAAATTTTCAGCTGTTTCAATACCTATAAATCCTCCACCTATTACAGTAATATCCTTTGAATTATTATCTGTCATGAAGGTTTTTAATTTAGCAATATCTACAACATTTCTTATGGTAAATACATTAACATCTTCTATACCTTCAAATGGTGGAACTATTGCCCTTGCTCCAGGAGATAAGATTAATTTATCATATCTTTCACTATATTCTTCCCCTGTAATAATATTTTTAACTTTAACTTCTTTATTTTCTCTATCAATAGCTGTTACTTCATTGTAAACTCTTGCATCTATTCTATAATCATTATAAAAGTCATCTGGCTGCATTAATACTAAATCTTCTTGTTCTTCTACTATGCCACTTAAGTGAAATGGTAATGAACAGTTAGAAAAGGATACATGAGGACCCCTTTCAAACATTATTATTTCAGCACCTTCATCTAATCTTCTTATTCTAGCTGCAGCTGATGCTCCCCCTGCAACTCCTCCTACTACTAATATTCTCTTTTCCATTTTAAAACCTCCTATAAAATTTGTTTGTTAATATTAATCTATATATATGTTATAATTACATCTAATAAGGACGTGATCTCGTGAATTTAGATTATTTAAAATCTTTTTTTGTCATAGTTGAATGTAATAGCATTTCAAAAGCTGCCAAAAAACTTCACTTAACTCAACCTGGTCTAAGTATGCAACTACAAAGTTTAGAAAACGAAATTGGATCTAAGCTTTTAATTAGGAGCAATAAAGGTGTAAAACTTACAGATGAAGGTCAAGTAGTATTTGAACATGCTAGCACTATGTTATCCTTAGAGAGTAATATACAAAACAATATAAAAAATTTACAGAAAAGAAATAATTTACTCTCTATTTCTTCTTGTCACTCTTTGGGAGCCTATGTTCTTCCTTGTAGTATATATACTTTCAAGGAAATAAATCCAAACTTAAAGGTTTCCTTAGAAGTCTGCAACACTAGAGATGTAATAAAAAAACTAATGAATCATGAAGCGAATATGGGCGTATTAACTTCTAAATATGATGTTCCTAATCTTTCCATTTATCCGCTTATAGATGATAACTTGGTTTTAGTTTCTAATCCTAATATAGAATATAATCAAATCACTTTAGAAAATATGAAAAAAATCCCACTGATTATGCAAAATGAAAACTCCAGTATTCGAAATATCTTGTCTACTAGTCTTAAAGAGCATAATATAAGTTGTAATGATTTAAATATAGTATTGACAATGAATTCTTCTGAATCAATAAAGTCTGCCATAACTTCAGGTCATGGCTTTGCATTTTTACCTGCAATAACAGTCCGTCGAGAATTAAGGTCTGCTTCTATGAAAAAAATAAATATTCTAGACTTAAATACAAACTTTAAATATTATTTTGCCCATAGAGAAAATTATAAGTTTACAAAACATGAAGAACGATTTAAAAAATTCTTATTATCTAAAAAAAGATGTTTTTGTTATTAAAAAGGAATATTTATATAAATATTCCTTTTTAATTTACTCTTATTTAGCTTTCTCTACTTGTCTTGGTACAGAATTTGTCATTCCTGCAAATATCTTTAGTCCTATAACTCCACCTACTGATAAAGCAAACATAAAAAACCATCCTGATAATGAAAAATTGGCTATTCCTGAATATAGTCCGCCTATATTACAACCTCCACCTATTTTAGCACCAAATCCCATCAACAATCCACCAAGTGCATAGAAAAATATATCTTTTATTTTATAATCAAAATCAAACTTAAATCTACCTGCCATTAAAAAGGCAATTGTTGATCCAAATATTATACCTATATTTCTTATAGAAGCTGCATTGTTTATTAATCCATCTTGAACACCTTTGACGACTCCTTCAAAAGCTGGATTTGAAAAACTTATTCCAAGTTTTTGTAAACCCCAAACTCCCCAAAAGGTATATGGACCAGATGCACCCCAACTTGATCCTGTTGTTGTCATTATAAATATAAACATAGTTGCAATTAAAAAACTTCCTGTATAAAATGACCATCTTTCTACAAAAAACTTGTGATAAGTTTCATAGCTAAAAAATTTATGGTCTCCTATTTTTTCTAATGGTTTTTCAGACTCTTCATAAACTTCTAAAAGCAATGTTCCTTGTTCTCTCCTCTTGCTTTCATAGGCCCTAGTTATTGCATATATTATAATTAAACCAATCAAAGACACTACAACTGAACCTACATATCCAAAATAATCAGGCAAATATATTAATGAAGTAGATGTTCTACCTAAAAAGCTCTCATCTAAAGTAGGAAGCATTCCATGCCCTAAAATCCCACCTAAACTAAAGAATACAACTACTATCCAAGCTCTACTAGCACCTTCACCTGAGTCTGTTAAGCTACCTGAAGCACAGCCTCCCCCTAGCATCATACCTATTCCAAAGATTAATCCTCCAAGAATAGTTAAGATACTTGTTCCTTTAATAAATTGGGAACCTGGTATTATACTACTAGCTTCTACAGCCTTGGAAGCTATAACTGCCCCTTTACTAGCTGCTCCATAATGTACTCCTGCAGCTCCTATTATTGATATTGCAAATAACAATAATATTGCTTTAGTTAAACTTCCGTCTCCAGTTAAATATATCTTTTTGATTCCACCTGCAAATCCATATCTAGATCTAGTAAGAATATAGCCCAATAATAAACCAGTAATTAAAAACAATGTCAAGGTTTCATTTCTTCCTTTTAAGAATACTCCAAATACTACCATGGCAATTATTAGGCCAATACCTGCAGCAACTTGATTCTTTTTCATCTTTTCATCCCCTTTTCATTTTAAATGCATTGATTGTTAAATAACTAACTTCCTTAATATAATAGTATCACATAACCCCCCAGGGGTATAATAAGTAAGTCTTATACTCAATAAGGATAGCTTATAGATAGGCCTAATTTTCTTTTTACAATTCATAATAAATAATAAAAAAATGTTTTTATTGCACTTATCACCTATATATACTATACTTAAACATTGTAGTCATAATATTTAATAAAAATAAAACATTTTAATATAGAAAGGAAATGAAGATGAAACTTGGAATAGTAGGCCTACCAAATGTAGGAAAAAGTACATTATTTAATGCAATAACTCAAGCAGGTGCAGAGTCTGCTAATTACCCGTTTTGTACAATAGAGCCAAATGTTGGTGTAGTATCTGTACCAGATGAAAGACTAGGGGAACTTGCAAAAGTTCATGGCTCAAAAAAGATATTACCAGCAGCAATTGAATTTTATGATATTGCTGGACTTGTAAAAGGTGCTAGCAAGGGTGAGGGCCTTGGTAATAAATTTTTAGCTCATATTCGTGAAGTAGAAGCCATAGTACATGTAGTTAGATGTTTTGAAGACCCAGATGTAGTACATGTAGACGGTACTATCGACCCTGTACGTGATATAGAAACTATTAATTTAGAATTAATTCTTTCTGATGTGGAGCTTTTAGAGAAAAGATACGAAAAAAGCAAAAGATCAGCTAAAAGTGATAAATCTCTATTAGCTGAAGTAGATCTAATTGAAAGAGCATTGGAAGTTTTACAAAATGGAAAATCAATAAGAACTTTAGATTTAACTGATGAAGAAAATAAAATCTTTAAATCATTTAATCTACTTAGTTCTAAACCTATCATCTATGCAGCTAATGTATCAGAAGATGATTTAACATCTAATACAAACAATAGCTATGTAGAAAAAGTTAAATCAATTGCTAATGAAGAAGACGCAGAAGTAGTAACAGTAAGTGCACAAATAGAACAAGAAATTTCTTTACTTGATCAAGATGAAAGAATCGAGTTCTTAAATGATTTAGGACTTGAAAAGTCAGGCCTTGATAAGCTCATACAAGCAAGTTATAGTTTACTTGGGCTAATGAGCTTCTTGACAGCTGGACCCATGGAAACAAGAGCCTGGACCATTAAGAAAGGCACTCCAGCTCCTCAAGCTGCTGGGAAAATCCATTCAGATATAGAAAGAGGATTTATAAGGGCTGAAGTAGTAAACTTTGACGATTTAATGGCAAGTGATAAAAGCATGATAGTTGCTAAAGAAAAAGGTCTTGTTAGAATTGAAGGTAAAGATTATATTATGCAAGATGGAGATGTAGTCTTATTTAGATTTAATGTATAGATAATAAAAATCAGGAGTCGGTTTATAAACCGACTCCTGATTTTTTTATTTCCTATTTTATATTGAACTTAACTATTATCCCTGGATCAAGTACTCTAAAAGTAAAAGATTCAGATATAAAAAATCTTACTTTTTTAATATCATGGGCCTGATAGCCTATTGAATAATCTCTACCTACAGTAAGTTCTAAATCATCATGATTATATGGTAATAAATAAGCTCCATTAACTACATGACTCAATAAAATTTCTCCACCTATTAATTTCTTTATTTTTTCATCAAATGGATATCCAGTATCTACTGATAATATTCTCTTATAAGCTTCCTTATTTACCACTAAAGTATAAGGTCCTTCTGCATAAGCTTCTTTTAACCTAATTACAGCCTCTGTTATGGACTCCATTATTTCTTTCGCTCCACTTCCTAGTGATATGACTTGCCCTTGTCTAGATCCTTCTATACCTTTTATACTGGCATTCTCTAGTCCATTATAAATAGCATTGTCTTCAAATAAGGCAACTTCCTTTACAGCCTCTTCTAAAGGTCCATAATCTACATTTTTTGAACCTCTAGCAATATTATCTAGTTCCCATCTATCTATTTCAAATTCTCTTCTTATTTCTGTTAAAGGTAAAACTTCATAATTGCTATATAAAACATTACCTTCTTCTTCTACATGAGATAATCTACCTTCTGTAATTACATTATAATCTAATCCCTTTGGTCCATTTACTTTAACTACTTTTCTAGCAGTTAAATAAGATTTTAATACTTCTCCAGCTCTCTCATCTATTTCTTCCCAAACTTTATCTGATATAGGTGCTAAATCTCTATATATCATTTATACATCTCTCCTTTATTTTAAATCTCCAATATTTAATCCTTTACTGGATTCTTCTGTTTCTCCGGCCATTGCTTCTTCCTCTAACTCAGTTATATTGCCTTCTTTAAATAAATAGGTTCTAAGTTCTTCATCCCACGCTCCCATATTTCTCCTTAACCATTCTAAAGTCATAGCAGCATGTTCTATTTCTTCATCTCTATTATGTGCCATTATAGCTTTAAGTTCATCATCGTTTGAAGCTACAACTCTTTGATTATACCAATCAACTGCTTCAACTTCCTCTTTTAAACTATTTAAAGCCCTTACGATGTCTTGTGATTTTTCATCTAACTTTTCTACTGGTTCATGATATTGTGACATTTCTATTCCTCCCATTATTTAATATATCTCTGTTATATGAATTTTACCCTTTTCTTTTTTAATTAAACAAAGCTAAACACATTGTAGCTCTAATAATATCCAAACTTAGTATTTATTCTTTGAAGTATAAAATGCTTTCATCATTGATTTTCTCTTATTCCCTCTATTAGTTGATTCATTTGCGGGTATTGAAGCATACCAGGAACTCCACCTAATAAGATTCCTTCTTTATCTATAAAGTAAGAAGTGGGAAATGCACTTACTAAATAATCCATGGCAATATCTCCTTTAGTATCTAGAAGTACTTCAAAGTCATAGCCGCCATTTTCTATATAATCTTTTACTTTATCTCTTCTTTCTCTCACATTTACTGCTAATATAACTAAATCTTCATTTTCCTCTTGTAACTTGTTCATATCTGGCATTTCTTCTACGCAAAATTTACAAGTAGTAGCCCAGAAATTCAACATAACTATCTTACCCCTATATTCTTCCAAAGATACTTCTTCCCCATCTAAATTTTCAAGGGTAAAATTGGGTGCCAATTTTCCAACTTCTATACTATATGAATTTTCTACTATAGGACCTTGGGTGGACTCTTCTCCCCCTTCTTCTTCTGCATTGTTTTCAATAACTGTATTTTCATCTTCATTTAATTTATCCTCTTCCTCTTTATTACTACATCCTCCTAGCATTAAGCTACTAGCAAAAGCTAAGCATAGCATTACAATTATCAATCTTTTTTTCATTTTCTCCCTCCTATTATAGTAAGCCACTTATATACCTCATCTTATCGAAAAATACTAATAGTCCAAAGATTATCATCAGCCATCCACCAATTGTTGGAACATATTTCATAAACCTTTCTCCTTTATTCATTAGTTTAGTAAATATACCTATAAATAATGCTGTCAATATAAAAGGTATTGCCATTCCTATTGAATAAATTAACAACAAAAAACTTCCTTTTAAAACTGTATCTGAATTACCTGCAAAAACTAATATAGATGCTAATACAGGTCCAAAACACGGAGTCCAACCCGCTGCAAAAGCCATTCCCATCAAAGTAGAACTAAAGGAATTAGTAATTTTTTTTGGTGCTTTCATCTTTTTTTCTATATTTAAAAAATTAAGTTTTAAAATACCTGCCATATTTAATCCAAAAAATATAATCAATACTCCACTAATTTTTGAAAAAACTCCTTTATTTCTTATAAAAATTCTACCAATTAAACTTGCTGATGTTCCCATTATCATAAATACAATTGTAAATCCTAAAACAAAAGCAAATGTCCTTTTTAAAGCTAGTACTCTTCTTTCTTCAAGTTCACTCTCCATACTAACTCCTGTTATATACATTATATATACAGGAATCATAGGTAATATACATGGTGAAAAAAAAGATAAAAACCCAAATCCAAAAGCCATGGGAAGAGAAACATCAAATAATTCTAGCATTTTATAACCCCCTATCTCTAATAAAGTAAATCTCTATTATTTTAATTTATACTTATATTACCACATAATTCCGAAAAAATTGTAAATATCACAAGTTTATAATTTTTTTAAAGCTGATTAAATTTAAATATTAAAATTACTATATCACTTTTAAGTCAATAAATTAATATAATAAATAAGTTTAATACTATTATAAGTATAAAATAGGCCAGATACTTAAGTATCTGGCCCATTATCTATAAAAACAAGGATTTATTTAAATAAAACTTAAATCAAATCTCAAAATTAATCATCTATAATTATTATGTTATATCATTTGAAGGTACAACAACTGCTTGTTCTTGTAACAATTTCAACCTAAGTTGTATAACCATTTTTTCTTCAATTTCTGTGAAAAGTCCTTCTTCAAATGGAAGATTAGTATTATCTGGTCTTGCACGATTTATATATTCGTCAAATTCAATAATTCTACTAGCAATTAGTTCACAGAATGGTAGCTTATTGAAATATTCCTCAGTTGTTTGATTAAACTCTGAGAAATCTGATGACATTAACTTATCTTTTTCAGCAAAGTTTTCTCTTGGTAAATCTTGTTCTTTAAGATATTCAAATTCATTTCTAATAGCGTTATTTATTGGCGCTGGTTCTCTAAAGAAATTAACAGGTGTTGTAAATTCAAATGGAACATCTACAGTACAGTGGTGAATTTCTCCACATACACCATCAAGATTTGAACAGCTTTCTGTAGAATAATCAATATTCTTACGAACAAATCCTTTAACAAATAACATATTAGTAGGCTGTAAAAGCATACATTGAGTTATCTTTAACTTTTTCTTAATATCTTTAATTTCAAGAGCCGGTTCTGGTAAATCAATTGTTGCACTAACAAAAAACCTAACCGCTAATTCAGCTAATGTTACAGGAAGTGTTGCTACTACTCCGTCTGTAACTCCAGTTGGTGTTATTGGTTCATTTATACGATCACCTAAATTTCTACTATCAATATCTACACAATTCTCTTGTAAAGGGTCTACTGGGCATAGATTTTGAGATACTTGAACATCACTAACCTCAGTATTTTTAACCTGTTTACTCATATTCATTTCCTCCTTTTAGGATGTTTTTGTTATCAGACCTTTAATATCTTGTCCTACTTATAAGATATGCACCTTGTCCAAATTGTGTTACAATAGCCTACTATTTATATTTACATCAGATTTCATTAACACCCTTGCTAGCTGGAAGGATTACAATTGGTTGATTTTGTAAAATCTCTATTCTAAGCTCTATAACCATACTTTCTTGAATTTGAATAGGATTTTCTTTGGAATCTTTAACTTTTATATATTCATCAAATTCAATAATTTTACTTGAAAGTAGTTTACAATAAGGCCTTTCATTATAAAACTGCTGATTTATTTGATTAAATCCAGATGATTCTCTAGATATTATTTCACAATCTTCACTGGAGCTACTTTGACTTGATTTTGATTTATTGTATTGCAATATTTCCCTAGTATTTGTAGCAATATCTAATGGTTCTGTAAAGAAAGTAATTGGTGTACTGCACTCAAAGGGAATATCTATTGCATAATGATCCTTTCTTCCACATATAGCTTTAGAATTAGAATGATTTATTGTAGAATATTCTATACTCTTATTTATAAATCCTTTGAGATATAAAATATTGGTAGGTTGTAAAAGAGTAGATCCTGTTAATCTTAGTTTCTTTTTTATATCTTTAATTTCAAAAGCCGACTTTGGTAAATCAATAGTTGAAGTAACATTCAATGGAACTACTAATTGAGCTAATACCACAGGTACTTTTGCTATAACACCATCTGTAATCCCAGTGGGTATTTCAGGAGTATTGGGACAAATATCTAGGGTTTGACTCTTAACCACAGTGAAAGGTGAAGAATCTATCAAAATATCTTCATCTCTATC
>CAZMMV010000001.1:21953-69940 GCA_964567475.1 uncultured Tissierellaceae bacterium
GACTCTTAACCACAGTGAAAGGTGAAGAATCTATCAAAATATCTTCATCTCTATCATCAAGGTATTCCATATTAACTTTAGTATTATTATTTTTATCAGCAATATCTCCTTTTTTATTATTATCAGAAATTTCTAGATCCTCTTTTTCTAGGTCTTCTTTATAAGGAATGTCAATAGTCTCTTCAACTATCTCTTCAGCAGCTACTTCTGAATTATCATTAGAAGATATTATATCATCATATTCCCCATTATAAAAAAACTGTATAGAGCTGATATTAGTAAATCCCATATATTTCATTTAATAATTATCCTCCTTTCGGATTGATTAACTTGTACTTTTATAAGTATATTATCCCTGGTATATAATATTCTAACTAGCTAATTAAGTGATGATATTCTTATTCTATAACAATAGATATTTGAAAATTATTTATCCATAAAAAAAGCATATCTAAAAATTAGATATGCTTTTTATGATTTTAAATTTAATTTTAAATTATTTTCCTCCAAGAACTATTTTGTTAAAAACTCTTTCCTTGATTCTTTCGGTACTAAACTTCCTCCTGTACCCCAACACATATGAGTAATATTTTCATCCTTATATTTAGATGAAGTAAAAATAGGTCCTGAGAATCCTGCAAGGGCAGAAGGTTCTAAAAATATATCCTCTTCTTCATATAGAGACTGTAAAAAGCTATATAATTTTTCATCCTTAATTGTAAATACTCCTGTTAAAAGTTTTTCCATGATTTTTCCCACAAATGATGAAGGCCTACCTACTGCTAAACCATCAGCTGCAGTTTTATTATCTAAGCCTATATCTAGCACTGAAATCTTATCATGTTTTCCACTTGCTAGCCCCAATAACATAGCAGGGGAATGAGTCGGTTCAGCAAAAAAACATTTTACATTATCTCCATACATTAATTTAAGACCATAAGCCACACCGCCAGGGCCTCCACCTACTCCACAGGGTAAGTAAACAAATAAAGGATGTTCTTTATCTACTCTAATCTTCATATCTTGTAATTGTTTTTTAACCCTAATACCTCCAACTGTATACCCTAAAAACAAATCTCTAGAATTTTCATCATCTATGAAGTGACTCTTTGGATCACTATCAGATAATCTTCTTCCTTCTTCAACTGCCTTGGAATAATCTGATGAATATTCTACAACCTTTGCCCCTTTTTCCCTAAGCATGTCTTTCTTCCATTGTTTTGCATCTGAAGACATATGGACTATTACATTAAACCCTAGCTTAGCACTGATTATTCCAATACTAAGGCCTAGATTGCCAGTACTACCTACTTGAATAGTATATTTGGAAAAAAACTCCCTAATTTCTTTATTATCAAGTTTACTATAATCATCATCTATATATATTAATTTTTCTTTTAAAGCCAATTCCTCTGCGTGTTTTAAAACTTCATAAATACCACCACGTGCTTTTATAGAGCCAGCAATAGCAAGCAAGTCATCTCTTTTCAATATAATATTTCCGTAAATCTTAGTATCAAAATCTTTCTCCATTCTATACTTCATATTATTTATCTTATTAATAGGAGACTCAATTATACCATTTTCTACCTCTGGAAATACCTTTTCTAAATAAGGTGCAAATCTTTTAAGTCGAGCCTCTGCATCTAAAACTTCTTCCATTATTATAGGTAAACTATCTTTAATATTTTCAAATTCAGTATACTTTGGGTTATACCATATTGTTTCTTTTAAAGATTTTAATTCATTAATTATTTCCATTTATATATCACCTATCCTTATAAATAAATATGCTATACCATTTATAGTATAGCATATTTGTTTCCATTTGAGGCTAAGAATATAAGCCTTTGCTTATTTCAAATCCTTTTCCTATTCAAAAAATCCCACTATTCCACTATATATATACTCTATATTACTTGTCTTATCTTCTGGATAATAATCAATTAGCATAGTTATGTTTATAAGTAAAGTATATACTATCTTATCCAGTATATTTTCATCATCTTTGAACTGTTTTTTTATCTTGATACTTTTAAATATTTCTTTGATATTATTCTTTATCTTTCTTTCAATATTTTCCATAGATTTATTACCTTTTAATTCTTTTTCTTTTCTAACCTGAATCCCCATACATCTTCTATCTAAAATTTCTTCATAAATAAGTGTTAAAGAAGACTTCAATTTTATTTTCCCATCTATATTCTTACTTAATATCTCATCTAGTTTCTCAAATGTATCATTCCAACTATTTTCTAATACAGAAATATATAATTCATTTTTATTAGAAAAATAATTATATAGTGTCCCCACAGCTATATCTGCCCTATTTGAAATTTCTTTCATATTTACATGTTCATAGCCTTTTTCATAAAATAATTCTTTTGCTGATAGAAATATTTTATCTTCTATATTAAATATTAGCTTTGGCATTTTATTTCTCTTAGCCTTTCTATACTTTTCTTCTCTTCAATAGATATTTCTTTTTTAATTGCATATGCAAATACACCTGTTAAAACAATAGAAAGCATATCTGCTATCGGCTGTGCTGACATAATACCTGCTAAGCCTGCTGGCATTTTATATGGGAACAAATTTATTATAAATGATAATTGACCACTATAAGCTTCAAATATTCTAGGGAAAAATACAAGTAAAGGAATAAAGAAAACTCCCTGTCTCACTACTGCTAAAGTTGCTGCTTGTTTTCCCTTGCCAAAACTTTGAAATAATCCTGTGTTTATCATCATATAGCCTATCAAAGGCAAAAATATATTATATGCTAATAAGTTATTTACTCCGTATTCAATTACCTTTTGATCCTTTGAAAATACCTTCATAAATGACTCTGGGAAAAGTATCAATATTAGAGCTGCTAAAAATCCAAAAGACATAAGCCATTTAATTGATATACTTAATCCTTCACGAACTCTTTTATAATTCCTTGCACCATAATTATATGCTGCAAATGGTTGAAATCCTTGATTGTATCCCATCATTACAAACAATGGTAACATGGTTATTTTAAGTGTAATTCCTATTGCCGCAAGTGCATCTTCTCCATAAGATGATGCTGCAACATTTTGTATGCTAAATGCCATACTAGATAAAAACTGCATAAAAAATACAGGTAATCCAATTTTAAATATCTCTTTATATATATAGCTTTCCCTACTTATATTCGCTTTACTCATATTAACATATGAGTCCTTTGCTAAAAAATACTTTAAAAGATATATTGTAGAAACCACCTGACCTAGCACAGTTGCTATAGCAGCTCCTTGAAGTCCTAATTTAAATTTAAATATAAATATTGGATCAAATATTATATTTAAAATCGCACCTATTATTAATGCATTCATACTATATTTTGCATTTCCTTCTGCTCTCACTATATTATTTAAAGTCATATTTATTACTGTAAATATACTTCCACCTATTATCCAAGTTGAATAGCTTTTCCCTGGCAATAGTACTGACTCTGTAGCTCCCATTAACTTTAGTATAGGCTCCAAAAACAATAAAACAAATACTGTTACAATTATAGCTATTATAATTGCTAAAAACAGTGCTGTAGATGCTGTCTTATCAGCCTTTTCTTTCTCTCCTGCACCTAAACTTCTAGAAATATATGATGCTGATCCAACACCTACCATTTGTCCCATTGCTGAAACAATCATAAATAATGGAAATGCTACTGATACTGCTCCCATAGCAGCTGTATCATTTAACATGCCCACAAATAATGTATCTACAAAATTATAAATAGCATTTATTATTGTTGCTACTATAGTTGGAATTGCCAATGTTAAAAGTGCCTTTTTAATCGGCCCCTCTGCCATTAAACTAGTTCTACTTTTTGCTTCACTACTCATTTAATCATCTCCTAATATATATAATGAACCCGCATTCATATAATGAACACTTATTCAGTATATTGGTAAAAGTAACTATTGTCAACCCTTTTTACATATACAAAATAAATGAACATGGTATGCATACCACGTTCATTTATTTTGTAATTATTTAGTATATATAATGTAAATTATTCGTAATAATAATTTTCTTGTGATTCCAAGTGCAGACTTGTTATTCCGAGTTATATTGATTATATTTATAATTCTATCACATTTTATAAGCTAATAAATAATATAAGAAATATTTATCTATTAGTTATAAAACTCACTAAATAATGTTATAATGATGTATAAATAATAAACATAACTATTATGCGACATAAATACCTTACAAAATAGATTTTAAAATAAAAAAAAGGTGGGAAATAAATATGTTTAAAATAAGAAATTTTGAAGATAATGATGATGTAAAAATTGTGGAAAAGTTAGGAGCATTTAAGGTAGTAGAATATCAAAGAGATTTAAGTGTAAACCATTTGACAGCTCAAGCTGCTTATTATGCTTCTGAAATGAATGTTAGAAGAAGACAGTTGGTTTGTGATGTAACCCTTTCCGATATAACAATTCAGGCAGGAGCTATGCAATGGATGGTAGGTGATGTTAAAGCTACAACAGGACTTAAAGGAGTAGGAGATTTTATTGGAAAAGCTTTTAGAGGAAAGGTCACAAATGAATCTGCAATAAAACCCGAATATACAGGAACTGGTATGCTTGTATTAGAGCCAACCTACAAACATATTTTGCTGATTGACGTTGACAACTGGAATGGCTCAATAATAATTGAAGATGGTCTATTTCTAGCTTGTGATTCAGAATTAAAACATAAAGCTGTTATGAGGTCTAATCTTTCCTCTGCTGCAATGGGCGGGGAAGGTCTTTTCAACCTTGGACTTTTTGGTGGGGGAATTGTCGCACTTGAATCTTATGTTCCGAGGGAGGAATTAATAGAAATAGAATTGGAAGATAATGAGCTAAAAATCGACGGTAATATGGCTATTGCTTGGTCTGGTAGCTTAAAATTCACAGTAGAAAGATCTGGCAAAACACTTATGGGTTCAGCCGCTTCAGGAGAAGGTCTTGTTAATGTATATCGTGGGACAGGAAAAGTTCTAATGGCTCCGGTTCTTCGATAAAAAAATAGTCTAGTTGATATGATACTTCCAAAGTAGACAATCTAATTAATTAAAAATTAGATTATCTACTTGGAGGTATCTTTTTATATTATACCCCAAAAATCAAACAAACAAAAAGAACCGTCCCCATTGTTTGTAATTTAGAATTCTTTTGCTTCATATATAGCCTTAGATATAAATGATGATATTAAAAATAATATAAAACTAAATACTATAAATATTAATCCTATTATTCCAAAATCCATAGTCAATACTTTCTTTATAAAACTTAAATTTTTAAGATCTATACTAAATCGTTTCATTATATTAGGAATATTAATAGCTATTAGATATAAAACTGTACTAAATATTTGGGCATTTTTTTGATCGTAATATTGAAATGGAATATAAAACGATAAAAATATAAGTATTACAGATGATATTATAAGTATTTCTAACAACTCTAAGGGACTTCCCATCATATCATAAAAAGACATCTTAACTATATTTGAAGTTAAATACATTATAGCTAATGCCCCAAAGATATATATAATAATAGATATATATCTTGATTTTACTATATCAAACTTCTTTACTGGCAAAGATATCATTAATGTATCTGAATTTGATCTTGATTCCTTTGTAATTAGAACATTATTAACTAAAAATAAAATAATAATTATAATAAATATATACACATAATTTGATTTATAAACTTCATCTACATAGATTCCAAAAAAGCCTCCAAATACTCCTATAGCTGCTATTATTAAATTCATAATACCAAGCAATCTTATATCTTTCATTATAAGTTGTTTCATTTTAATCCCTCCTAATAAAATTTTCGAGTCTTATATAAAGCTATTGATACAGCCATAGATATAAAATACACTGCTACAATTCCAGCTATTATTGCCAATATATTATAAGCATTGGTAAAATCTAAATTCAAAAACTTTAAAAATACATCTTCACTAAGTATGATAAAATTTATAATCATTATATAAAAAAACATATTTAAAAAATTTGCCGTCTTAGGCGAAAATCTAAACTGCATTGGTAATGTTATGGATAGAGCTACTATAGTGAATCCAACTGTTGATAATATGGTTACAATACTAATCTTATCCACATTTACTATGCCAATTAAGCTAATAATCCACATATTAATAAATGTATAAATAATTCCTATTATAAGATTTACAAATATAGATATATATTTACTTATGACTATATCCTTTTTAGTTACAGGCAAAGACTGTATGAATACATGAGGTTTATCTTTCACTTCATATGCAAAAGGAATTTTTGTAATTATAAAGACAAATGAAAATGTAGAAAAGATAAATATACTATTTATATCCCTAGTCCCAAGAATAAATAATATCAGCGGAAAATACATTAATATCATTATGTTGCTAGTCTTATTTGAATAACTAACCAACATATCCTTTTTAATTAGATTCAGCATATTCTACCTCCTAACTGTGTAAAACATTATATCCTCAAGGGATGGCTTTTCTATTATTACCTTATCTTTAAATATCTTTTTTATATTATCCTTATTATCCGTCAAAGCTTCAAATCCTACATTTGTCTCCCTAATGCCTATAAATTCTTTTCTTGACTTTGAATTTAATAATTCATTGCCACCTTTTACTATCACATAAGACTCTAAAATTTTATCTTTAGTTTCTGAAAATACAATTTGTCCATCATTTATAAAGGTTATATAATCAGCTATCTTTTCCAGATCTGTAGTTATATGAGTAGAGAAAAATATGGATTTATTTTCATCTTGTATTACTTCATAGAGTATATCTAATATTTCCCTTCTAAATATTGGATCAAGGCCTGATGTTGGCTCATCCATTATTATTAGATCTGCATTATGAGATAAAGCTAGACTTAAAGAAAACTTCATCTTCATTCCTTTAGAAAGTTTTTTTATCTTCAACTTATCATCTAGGGAAAAATCTTTTATATACTTTTGAAATATTTCCTCATTCCATTCAGTATAAAATGGGGCAACTATATTTTTCATCTGCCTAATAGTCAAATCCTCATAGAAATGTGATTCATCATATACAAATCCTATTCTATTCTTTATCTCTTTTTCAAATTTTATATTATCCCGACCAAATATTTCTATACTACCAGAATCTCTTTTAAATATATTCATTATTAACTTTATAGTAGTAGTCTTACCTGAACCATTTGGTCCAATAAATCCCATTATATATCCTGGTTCCAAATTAAATGACACATCTTTTAATCTAAAGTTTTTAAATTCTTTAGTTAAATTCTTTACTTTTAGCATCTTGTTTCCTCCTCAAATAAAATTTGAAGCATTAATTCTATTTCTTTGTATTTTAATCCTAGAATTTTTGATTCCTTTACTACTTCTATTAATTTATCTTCTATTATTTTTAACTTCTTTTCCTTCATTAATTCTTTATTTTGCATTGCAACAAAAGAACCTTTTCCCTGCATAGTTTCTATAAAAGCTTCTTTTTCTAATTCTTCATAGGCCCTTTTAGTAGTGATTACTGAAATCTGCAAATCCCTGGCAAGCCCCCTTATAGATGGAAGTTGCTCGCCTACATCTAAATCGCCTTTTATTATCATAGCTTTTATCTGACTAGATATCTGTTCATATATAGGTTCATTTGATGCATTTGATATAATAATTCTCATATTCCACCTCGCTTTTATCTTCACCATGTATATACTGTTCATATCCAATATATACAGTATAGATATAATTATAGTTATTGTCAATAATAAATATTATATAAAATTATTTAATACACAATCCAAAATATTTCAATTCCAATATTTTTTATAAAAAAAGCTATTACAAAAATATTAATAATTTTGTAATAGCTTTTTATTTATATTCATAAATAATAATATCAAATATTTATCTTATCTTGATAGATGTTGCTAGGTATTTATGATTTAGTTGTATTTCTTTAATATGCCAGCATTTTTTCATTAAGCTTTTCTTTCTTTGTCCTATAATCAATTAAATCTTCAATTGATATAATCTTAAAATTAAACCTTTTACAATACTCTATTAAATCGTCTCTTCTGGCTAATGTACCATCTTCATTCAATATTTCACACAAAACTCCTGCTGGGTAAAGATCTGCTAATCTTGCCAAATCTACAGCCGCTTCAGTATGTCCCTCTCTTTCTAAAACTCCTCCACATCTAGCTTTCAAAGGAAAGACATGTCCAGGTCTTTTAAAATCCTTATAAGAAGAATCTTTATCTAATACTTTTTTAATAGTTAACGCTCTAGCTTTTGTTGAAATACCAGTTCCTGAATTGATATGATCTATTGAAACTGTAAAAGCAGCTTCCTCTTCACCTAAATTTCCTTTTACCATTTGTTTAATATCTAAATCCTCTAGCCTTTCTTTGCATACAGGCATACATACAAGTCCACGACCATACTTAGTCATGAAGTTTATCTTTTCTGCGGTTACCTTTTCTGCTGCTATTACCAAATCTCCTTCATTTTCTCTATCTTCATTATCTACAACTACAACAAAATTTCCTTTTCTTATTTCTTCAATAGCCTCATCAATATCATCAAACACTGTTTCCTACCTCTTATAAAATATCTCTACAACTTTTCCTTCAATCTTTTAGCCAAACAATAGGAATCATTACTTGTCATAATATAAGACATTACCGCTATATTTTTAACTCCAACTTCTTTTATGCTTTGTATATTAGCCGGGCATATACCACCAATAGCTATAATAGGTATATCAACCTTTGATTTTAATTCCCTTAGAAAACTAATCCCCCTTGCTTCTAATCCTTTTTTGCAATCAGTTTTAAATATATGTCCTGCTAATATATAATCCGCCCCCAATTTTTCTGCTTCTATAGCTTCATCTACACTTCTAGGATCTGAAATAGTAAATTGCTCATCTCCACTATCTTCTTTTAAAGAGTGTCCCCCTACTTCTGTAGTTACTCCTGCAGACATTTTACTAATACAAATAGGCACTAAATTATCCCTAATATATTTACTCTCCCTAGTAGTAATATTTGTGCCAACATATGGTAGAAATATTCTATATGCTAATAAAATATGAACTAAGTCTACATCATCTACAGTATCTAGCTTATGAAAATCTATTGAACCAGGTCTTATTCTTGGTACTGAAACCCCTAGTTCAGCATGTGGGTATTTTTTTTGTAAATATTCTAAATGAAGACCTCCAAGAAATGTTTCTTTTTCCCATTTAGCTAGTCCTAACAAAGGTCCAATTGTTACTGATCGAATTCCCGCTTCAAGGCCCCTTTCTGGTGCATCTAGTCTAAATAAATAATTTTTCTTTGGCCCACTTAAATGAACCTTATCATAAATCTTTTCATCATATGTTTCTTGATAAACTGATAAACCATCTACGCCTTTTTCTACCATCCTTTTATAATCCTTTGTACTCAATGGATAAATTTCTATAGATATAGATTCAAAGCTCTTTTTCAAAATATCTATTGAACCTAATATATAATCCACAGAACTCATTTTCTTATCCTCACCAGTAAGTATCAATATATTTTTTAATTCTGTTTCTCTTATCTTCTCAGATTCTTTTGCTATCTCTTCATAAGTCATCTTATGTCTTTTAATATCTGTATCCATATTATAACTACAATATGCACATCTATTAGTGCAATAGTTGGCTATATACATAGGAGTAAATAATACTATAGATTTACCAAAGTTTTTCAAATGTATCTCCCTAGCCTTTTTTGCCATAGCTTTGCCTTATATGCATATCTACCTGCTTTAACTGCCATTGCAAAGGCTTCTGCCATTTTTACTGGGTCTTCTGATGTTGCTATAGCAGTATTGACCAAGACAGCTGCAGCTCCCATTTCCATAGCTTGGCAAGCTTCTGAAGGTTTACCTATTCCTGCATCAACTATAACTGGAATATCTAGCTCATCAATCATTATTTGTACTATTTCTTTAGTTCTAATTCCCCTATTTGTTCCAATAGATGATCCTAAAGGCATTACTGCTGCAGCACCTGCCTCTATTAATTTTTGTCCTGCTATTAAATCTGGATTCATATATGGTAAGACAATAAAACCTTCATCTGCTAATATTTTAGTAGCCTTAATAGTTTCCTCATTGTCTGGAAGTAAATATTTACTATCCCATATTTACTATCCCATATTACCTCTATTTTTACCCAGTTTCCACAGCCCATAGCACGACCTATTCTAGCTATTCTTGCTGCTTCATCAGCATTTCTCGCTCCTGAAGTATTTGGTAATATTACATTACCCTTAGGAATAAATTCCATAATATTATCTACTTTATCTTTTGATTGTAAATCTACCCTTCTTATAGCCATAGTTATTATTTCTGATTTACTTTTTTTAATTACTTCTGGTAGAATATTCTTCTTTAGCTATTATTTTTCCATTAACTTCAATTACTATATAATCTTTAGAAAGCTCTAATCTACTAATTAAGTCTAAAATATTAACTTCATCATTAAAATCTAGATCTTCACCATTTACAAGCATATTCTCACCTCCTAAAAAACAAGAAAAGCTACATATCCTTAGGACATGTAGCTTTATCACAATAAAAAATAATATATAGACACATATTATTTTTTTAGAAACAAGTCCCTTCGTTAGCATTATCTAAATCAGGTCTAAAGGGTAAGGATATATATCCACTCTCAGCCTTTTAAAAGGCTCCCCTCTGTTCAAACTATTAAATTCATTTTCTATTCAATTGTATGTTAACACTTATAATGTTTTTTGTCTATACTAATCTTGTATCATTATTCACAAAATACAAAATATTGTTTATTTCTTTCTATAATACATCAACAAATTTCTCTTTTGCTACTTTTTGTAAAGCTATTGAGACAACAGTCGTTATAGACTCTGCTATTGGATATGCTAACCATACCCACTTTAGCCCTATAAATGAAAGTAAATATGCTAATGGAATTATTATAATAATCTGTCTTAAAGAAGTTATTAATAAACTATAATTTCCTAGCCCTAATGCTTGGAAATAAGTAGAATTCGTTATTCCAATCGCTGCAAATAAATAGCTAATAGATATTATTCTAAGTGTATATACACCCATTTCTATCATTCCAACGTCGTTGGTAAATATCCCCATTAACTGTCTTGGAAATATTTGAAATATCATAGTTCCTGTCCCCATTAAAACTAATGCTAGTATTACTCCATAATGATAAGTTTCATTTATCCTGTCCTTTTGCCTTGCACCATAATTATATCCTATTAAAGGTAATACTCCTTGGCTCAATCCAAATACTGGCATCAATACAAATGATTCTAATTTAAAATATATTCCTAGTACTGATACTGCCAACTCTGAATGTCTTACCACTATTAAATTTAACATTATAGTAACAAATGCAGTTACTGATTGCATTAAAATACTGGGAAAACCAACTACATAAATATCTTTTACAATTTGCCTAGAATACTCAAACTTTTTAAAATTTATTTCTATACTAGTTCTTTTTGAAAGTAAAAATAATACTCCTGATAATGCACCTACACCTTGTCCAATAAGTGTAGCTATAGCTGCTCCTCTTATTCCCATTGCTGGAAAACCTAACAATCCAAAGATCATTATTGGATCTAGTACTATATTAGTTATAGCCCCTAATCCTTGAATAATCATAGGTATAACCATATTACCTGTTCCTTGTAGTGTTTTTTCTATGGTTATTTGTAATAATGATAAAAATGAAAATGTTGTTATTAATCCTAAATATTCTATTCCCATAGCTTTTACCACAGGATCAGCAGTAAAATAATCTAAAAATCTTCCTAATAAAAATACTCTAAAAAACAAAAATACTGCCCAAGAAACAAATACTAGCAGTAATCCATGCATTGCACCCTTATTAGCTATATCTTCTCTATCGGAACCTAATGCTCTGGATATAAATGAATTTATACCAACTCCAGTACCAACTCCAAATCCAATGATTACAATTTGAATTGGATAAGATAAAGAAGTTGCTCTTAAAGCTTTTTCACTAATTTGAGACACAAAGAATGAATCTGTAATATTATATAAAGACTGGATAAGCATAGATAGCATTATCGGTAATGACATTTTTATAAGTAGCGGAAATATTTCTTTATAACCCATAGGGTTTTTGTGTAACCTTTCGTTCATCTAATTCCTCCTCTTCTATTATTGATCAACTATATAATACTATCATATATTGATTTATATTTCACTTTTTTATTTTTTGTATATTGTTTTTTATTATCTTATGTTAGTGTTCCATAAAGATCATAATTATATAAAAAATATATAAATTGTATTACAAACAAATAAGATATTTAGTATGAAATATACCAAATATCTTATTTGTTGATTTCTTTTTTTATATCAAACATACAATCATAATCAGTGTAAATTATCTTTTTTCAAGCAAAAAAATTCATTAGGTAAAATTAAAAAACCCTAGAATATTTGCATATTCTAGGGTTTAAATATCAATTATTTAGAAACGATATTTTCTGCTTGAAGACCTTTGTCGCCTTCAACTACGTCGAATTCTACTTCTTCGCCTTCATCTAAAGATTTGAAACCATCTTTTTGAATTTGTGAGAAATGTGCAAAAACATCTTTGCCCTCTTCTGTAGTTATGAAACCAAATCCTTTTTCTGCATTAAACCATTTTACTGTACCATTCATAATGTATACCTCCAAAATTTTATTTCTTAAACTGATTTTCATAATCCACTAATAAAATTCAGATGTATACTATATTGAATAGTATATATCAAAATATATTGTGTTACTATTTACTCTAAATTTAAGTTCAATTAAAGTATACCATAGCTTTAAAAATATAGCAAGTCTTTTTTAAATAAAATCTTTTTATATTCTATAGCTCATGATATAAAACTAATAATATAAATATTTATAGCTACTTATGATAGGGTTCGCCCTTCATTATTCTAAATCCTCTATATACTTGTTCAAGGAGTATTAGTCTCATTAACTGATGAGGAAATGTCATTTTAGAAAAGGATATCTTAAAATCACTTCTATTAATTATATCTTCTGATAAACCTAGAGATCCACCTATTATAAAGCATATATCATTGTTACCATTAACCATTAGATTGCTTATCTTTTCTGCTAAATCTTCTGAAGATAACCTTTTCCCATCTATTACTAAAGAAATAACATAGGCACTAGAAGGAATCTTCTTTAATATCTTTTCTCCTTCTTTTTTCTTTACTTCCTCCATTTGTCTTTTCGATAAATTTTCTGGTGCCTTTTCATCACTTACTTCTACTATATCCAAGGAACAATACCTTGAGAGTCTTTTACTGAATTCACTTATACCTTCTTTAATATATTTTTCTTTTATTTTCCCTACTGCAATTATTTTTATATTCATACCTTATCCTCTCTTCATTTATATAACTCTACAATAGACTGTACAATCTATTGTAGATAAATTATCAACTTTAATTTTATAAACTATTACATTTGCTAACATCTTTTCAGTGCATTTAACTTTCCTTCCTGCTTAGTGTTTTATTAGAACCTTAGCTTTCCTATATGATTTAAAATAATAATAAACTTTTAATCAAAAATTTATTATATCATTTTTTGATTAAAAATTCTCTATTTATTCTATAGAATTTTATAAACATTTTATATCCATTTAAATTTACCTAAAATCCTATAGGAAGTATTTATATGATGGAATAAACTATAACTAGTTTATTTCATCATTGCTATAAATATTTTTATTTTATATAATATAAGATAAGAGGATTAAAAAATAGGTAGGTGATCTAATGAAAAAATATAAAAATTTAATTATTTCTTCTCTTATTGTAGCTTTCTCTTCTCTTCTATATATTGATTTTTATATAAGTAATTTTAAGTTTACATTTGCAGGAGTCATGTTTCCTCTAATATTATATATATATAATGATCCTAATCCAGTCATTTTTGGATTTACATCAGGTTTTTCAGTATTGGTCCTTAGAGGACTTTTTTATGGTATTTCCAATGGAATATGGGGTCAACAACCCTACTATATGATACCTGAAACTATGTTCTATATAGCATCTGGTTTTATGTTTCAGATATTCAAAAAAAGAATTAAAGCCATTACATATAAGAATATATTTATAATAACCTTTATAATAGATATTATTTCTAATATATTGGAAAGCTATATAAGACTTAGGCAAAACCTATTTTCTATGGACTATAAAATAATAAAAACTTTGCTATTAGTTGCATTAATAAGAGCTAGTCTAGTTTGGCTATTTGTAATGGGATATGAATATTATAAATTCTTCTTAATTAAGGAAGAACATGAAAAAAGATATAGAAATCTCTTACAATTGGCCTCTCAACTAAAAACTGAAACCTATTGGATGGAAAAAAATATGGATCACATTGAAAATGTCATGTCTAAGGCATACCAACTCTTTATCAATATAAATGAAGATAAAAAAAGAGAAGAATGGGCAAAAGAAGCATTGACAATAGCTACAGATATACATGAGATTAAAAAAGAACACAAACTAGTAGTTCTTGGTATAGAAGATATAATGTCTACTCGATTTGACAATACAGGAATGTATTTTGATGAACTTATAATAATATTAAAAGAATCTTTAGATAGAGAAGTCAGACAGAAAAATAAAGATATAAATATTGAATATAATATAGGAAAAAATTTTTATACAAATGATCACTATTATCTTATGTCTATACTAAGAAATATTATCATGAATGCCATAGATTCCATTGAAAAAAAAGGGAATATAAGCATATCTCATAGTATTTTAGATGATAAGCATAAGTTTACAGTCAAAGATGATGGAAAAGGAATAAAAGAAGAAAACCTATCCAATATATTTAATCCTGGATATTCTACTAAAATAGATTATACAACAGGAGAAATAAATAGAGGACTAGGTCTTGCTCTTGTAAATAGTATTGTAGAGGTCCATCTAAAAGGTAAAATAGAGGTCAAATCACAACTTAATAATGGATGTACTTTTTTAATATGGATACCAATTAAAGAATTGGAGGGTGCTAAAATATGAAATTTTTCATATTAGATGATGATTCTAATGTTCTTAACATTTTAAAGATGATAATTCAGGACAAAGAATTTGGAGCGATCATAGGAGAAGCTACAGATGGAGATACTGGAATAAAAATGATTAGAAATCTTCAGCCAGATATTGTTTTAATAGATTTATTAATGCCAGGAATAGATGGTTTAACCATAGTAAAAAATATAAAAAAAGAGTATCCAGATATTGAATTTATAATGATATCACAAGTTCATTCAAAAGATATGGTAGAAAAAGCTTACAAATATGGGGTTGAATACTATATTAATAAGCCTATTAATGCAATAGAAGTTGAAATAATAATAAAAAAAGTAATGAAAAGAGTAGAAATAAATAAAGCTCTTTTTAATGTATTGGAAAAATTCGATAATACAGTTATGAAAAGTTCACATACATCGGATGAGATTTATGAAGAAAAGCTTAATAATATATTAAGAGATCTGGGTATTATAGGTGAAAATGGAGCCGATGATATAATTAACTTAATAAAATATGTTTCAGATAAAGATATAAACTTTAAACAAATAACTATACGTGAACTTTGTAGTATGTTTTCTGATAATCCAAGATCCATGGAACAAAGAATTAGAAGAGCTCTTAATATAGCTTTAACAAATATTGCAAACTTAGGTCTTGAAGATTACATGAATGAAATATTTATCGAATACTCAAATAGTCTCTTTAATTTTGAACAAGTTAGAAAAGAAATGGAATTTATACGTGGAAACATTGATAAAGGTGGTTCAACCAATATGAAAAAGTTTCTTATTGGACTAAGAACCTATTGTGAATAAATAAACAAATAAGTGCAATATTGGAAGTTTTCTGAATATAAGCTTTGCCTTTATGTTGCATTCGGTAGCTTTAAGAAACCCATATTATATACTTAATATAATCTAATATAGGGAGGAATATAATGTGGGAACATTTGAAAATGTAATTTCAAAAGCAGCGTCAATTGCCTGGGGACCTGTTACAATCTTAATTTTATTAGGCACTGGAATTTATTTAAGCATTGGAACTAGATTTGTTCAGTTTAGAAAGCTAGGGGATGCGATTCGATCCTTGTTTTCCAAGGGAGATGGATCTGATGGAGATATAACTCCTTTCCAAGCTTTAATGACTTCTATGGCTGCAACTATTGGAATTGGTAATATAGTAGGTGTAGCAGCGGCAATAACTACCGGTGGTCCAGGAGCAATGTTTTGGATGTGGGTAAGTGGTGCTTTTGGAGGTGCTACTAAGTTTTCAGAAGTAGTCTTATCCGTAAAATATAGGATTACAAATGAAAATGGAGAAAAATCTGGTGGCCCTATGTATTATATCGAAAAGGGAATGAAGGATATATATAATAAGGATTTTAAATGGTTAGGTTGGTCATTTGCACTGTTTACAATTATTGCATCATTTGGTATTGGAAATATGACCCAAGCCAATTCAGTATCCGATACTATAAGTCTTTCTTTCGGATTAAATCCTGCTATTACAGGAGCTATAATAGCAATATTGACAGGATTAGTTGTTATTGGTGGAATTAAAGGAATAGGTAAAATCACTGAGAGACTTGTACCAACAATGGCTTTAGTTTATTTAGGTGGATCTCTAATTGCTGTATTACTTAATATAAAAGCAGTTCCTGGAGTTTTTGCTATGATATTTTCCACTGCATTTTCAGGTAAAGCTGTAGGTGGCGGTCTGATAGGAAGTGTTATAAGAATAGGAATGGCAAGAGGTATGTTTTCAAATGAGGCTGGTTTAGGTAGTGCACCAATAGCACATGCTGCCTCAAAAAATGATAATCCAGTAAATGAAGGATTGATAGCATCTCTTGGAGTAATCATCGTTACAATGATAGTTTGTACTCTAACAGGATTAGTTATACTTACTTCAGGACTTATAACTATAGGAGAAACAGGAACTATGGTTATCGAAGGTGGTTTAGAAGGTGCTGCATTAACTACAGCTGCTTTCAGTGTATTGCTACCAGGAGTAGGAAAATATATAATATCCTTTGGAATAATATTCTTTGCTTTTTCTACCATAATTAGTTGGTATTATTATGGTTGTAAATGTGTTGAATATATATCAAATGAAAAATGTGTAAAATATTATACATGGTTATGGGTAGCCCTTACATTTGTAGGAGCAACAATACCATTAGAAGTAGTATGGAACTTGTCTGATGTCTTCAACGGATTTATGGCCTTACCAAATATAATAGGTGTGCTAGCATTAAGTCCATTGGTATTCAAAATGACTAGACAGTATGATGATTCAACTAGATTACCTAGTTCTCAACATATATTTGAATCATAATTTTATTTAAAAAATATTAAATATAATAAGATTAAATATTAAAGGCTTTAAAGCATATTTCTAAATATGCTTTAAAGCCTTTTTAAGTAAGATAAGTTAATCAAGATCTATCCATTTTCTTACTTTTTCCAAAGAATCAAAATTAGTTAAATCATAATGTAAAGGAGTTACAGTAGCATATCCATTACTCAAATAATATCTATCTGTATCCTTCTGTAATTCTATATCTTTTCTTCCTCTTGCTTCTAATGTTCTTTCCCCATTACCATTTTCTCCATCAAAATAATAATCATACATTGCTTCTCCTATTTTACATACCTTTATACCCTTTGCATCTTTTTTATCTGTATAAGGAGTATTTATATTTAAAACTATATTGCTATCTAATAATTTTTCTTTTAACTTTTCAAATATCTCTACAGCATATCTTGCTGCAATATCAAAGTTAGCTAGACCATCCATGTATTGAGCAGATACTGCTATAGAAGGCAAATTATATATACTGGCTTCTATAGCGGCAGAAACAGTACCTGAATACAGTATATCCATTCCTGCATTTAAACCTATATTAATCCCTGAAAATACTAAATCAATATCTCCATCTGATAAAGTATCTAAACCAACCCTAACACAATCAGCTGGAGTTCCAGAAATACTATATGCCTTAGACTTTAATCCTTCTAATTTAACTTCTTTTACTACTAAAGGTTTAAACAAAGTAATTGCATGACTTTGTGCTGACCTCTGATTGTCTGGTGCTACTATAATTACCTCATAATTTTTTTCCAGTATCTTAGCCAAGGTGTATAAACCTTCTGCATTTATTCCATCATCGTTAGTTAATAGTATACGCATTTTTTCCTCCTATATTGGTTAATTTTTATAAATTATATACCTTTGATATCTTATCTCTGTAGGTCATATCTAATATCATATCCTTATTTATATTTATTCCACCATCATTTAATTTTGATTTTATAGTATTATATGCAAGCTCTGGTTTATTATTATCCTTGCTTAAATGCCCCAATAATACTATTTCCTCTTTACCTAAGATTGTCTCACTTAAAATCTTAGCAGCATCATCATTTGATAAATGTCCCTTTGTACTTGCTATTCTTTTTTTAAGATACCAAGGATAATCTCCATCTCTTAACATATTAGCATCATGGTTTGACTCAATTAAATATAAATTTGAATTCTTTATCTTTTCCATTATGTTATTATCTACAGTTCCTGTATCTGTAACAACACTAATTTTCTTGTTTTTATAATACAATACATATCCAACAGGCTCTAAAGCATCATGAAATATATTTATAGGATTAATAGTTAAATCTTTCATTTCTAAAAGCTTTTCTGTAGTAAAAATCTTTATATTTTCTTCTTTCATTTTCCCTATTTTACTTTCCATACCTGACCATGTTCCTTCATTAGCATATAAGGGCAAATCATACCTTCTAGATAACACTCCTGCTCCCTTTATATGGTCTATATGTTCATGAGTTATAAATATTCCATCCAGAGTACTAGGGCATACACCTATAGAGGCTAACAACTCCTCTGTCCTCTTTCCTGAAAAACCAGCATCTATTAATATCTTCATATTTTCTGTTTCTATATATTGACAGTTCCCTGAACTTCCACTTGACAAGGAACAAAATCTTACTCCCATTTAGATACCCCCTTTCTTCCATTAGCTTCTATTATAGTATATAAAAGCAAAAAAAAGAAGAAGCATGCTTCTTCTTTTTAGTAATTATCTATTATTACTTTATATCCATCATCAAATAATACTCTCCAAGCTGGTATAGATTTTCCCCTTCTAGCATCCTTAGGCTTTTCAATATAATCATTTCTTGTAGGCTCAAAATAATAGGATAGAGAAATATCTACAATAGTTTTACCATAAACATCCTCCCTACTCAATAACTCCAAAATAGATTTTGGCGCAGTACTTATATATATTGGATTATCTCCTTCACTTAATACATCTAGCCATAAGCGCTCTAAGCTTCGAACTCCTACCCTATCTACTTCTACTAATGTATGTGCTATTTCTAAGTATCTTTCATTATAAATCTTTGAAAATTCTACGATATAGGAATCTTCTTTTTGATTTATAAATGATACTTCCATATCTGAAGTATCAAAATTTTTATCTTTTAAAAATTTTATAGCTATATCTTTAGCCTTATCTTTATTTATATCTTTATATATTAAAATCTCATCATTATTTTCATATTTTAAAACTTTTCTATTGGAAATGCTTATACTTTCTTTATCCTTAGAAATTTTAGCTAAATCTTTTACTTTTAAATCAACTATACCTTCTCCATTAAAAAAGTCCTTATTTACACTATCAAAATCTAAGACTTCATATTCTACGGTTAAAATGTTCAAGAAAGGTACTTCTCTAGGAATTTCAGTATCTACAAAAATATCTTTTTTTACTAAAAGTCCTTCTACCTCTTCAATAAAATCTTCTTTTAAGGTTGCATCTTCATGCTTATCTACTGAAAATATAACTAATCCTAATATAATATTAGTTATTATAAACGCAACTATTAAGATGGTTTTTGCTTTAGACCAATCCAATTAATTCACCATCCATATTACTTAGTTTTTTTATATATTAATGATCCATCATAAATATCAAAAGCATACGTGGATTTTTCCATTTCAATAAGCCATATAGCTATAAGCTCCTCATCCACATCCTTTAAGCATGGATCAAAATATGCCAATGTTACATTTTTTATAGATGCTAAAACATCATCTATTTCTATATCTTCTTCTTTTTCTATGGAATCTTTATTTTCCTTTAAGTAAGAATCTAATATAATATCATAATTCATGTCTATAACTTTAAAAGAAGATAAAATTTTGCCTTCTGGGTATAAATTCTCCATAGGTTTATCCATATGCTTTCTAGCATAATGCTTATACGATCTTACATGATCATTAAAAACTTGAATATGAACAAAATCTGATACTTCTTCATTTCCCAAAATGACTGGAATTCCCCTTACCCTATATTTAAAAGTAAAATTATATCCTAGACTGTTATCAGCTTCGATTTTTTCTATCTTAGATAAATACATTCCCTCTGGAACCTTACCTCTATTAGATATAAACTCTGCTGCTGTAGTCATACTTTTATAAAGATTCCTCTTTTGTATATTTTCTTCCAGTGCATGAAAGTATTCTAATGTACCATTTACATTTAATTTTAACACTCTCTGATTATATATATATATTGTAGAACCATTATTTTCTACAATTTCTCTAATATAATCAATATCTTTATTAAAAAATTTCTCTGCTAATTCTTTCTTTTGATTTTCATTTAAATTTCTTATTTCATTTTCTACAAAAACTGCTGGTATAGTGTTTTTCATTTCATATGGAATGAAAATATCATTATCCACTTCCATTCTTTCTCTCATAGTCTGATAGAAGTTATAATTTTTATCTTCCTCTATTTTTGCTAATTGTTGACGAAGACTTATAGGATCAATTGATTTATTCCGAACTCCAACACTTTTTTCTTCATTTGAAAATATAAAAAAAGCTTCCATATCCCCTAAATATACATATATGCTGTCAATATTTGGAACTTCATCTACAATAAGATTTGGCTCCTTTATATTAAATGCCTTAGCTAATATATAGGTATTTACCTTTTCAGGAAAATAAAACACTATGGAACGTTCACTATTATAACTTTCTATGTCTTCTTTTGCTAATTTAAAAATCTCAACATCCTTATTCCTTAAAACTTCAAATAAAACGCCTTTAGCCTTAGTCCATAAATCATATCTATAATCATCATGAAAAACTGTATGATATTTATCATTAAAATTAAGTAAATATCTATTAGGTGCTATCATATCTGATAATAAATAGGAAGATCTAGATAACTTTTCTCCTTTATTAAATAGCTGTGTTCTACTAATAGGCATTTCTAGCCATAAATTTTTAGTGAAAAACAAACTAAGCCCTACTAATGATATTAATAAAAAGCTTTTAAACTTTTCCTTCATTTAAGTCATCTCCAATATCACAAGTAAACATTATTTTATAAATGGCATAATATCTGTAAGTCTTACTTCCTTATTGGCTCCAACTGTTTTAGGCTCAACAAATACTATGATCTCTTGTGATGGGACGTCTTCAGCATTAAAATTCACAATTATTCTATTAATTCCAGTTACTAAATCAAGTTGCTTGTCAAAAAAACCCATGTTTCCAGATTTTATTACTTCTGAATGGATTTCTATATAATCTTCTTTTTTAGGAAGTTTAGATAAATTAAAATTCTTCCTAGTCAAGTCTGTAGTTCCGTAAAGCTTAATACCAATAAATGTTCCAGAAGGTGCCTTACCACTTATAAAAGCAACCTTTTTCTTAGAAGTATAAGCCTTCTCTTCAGGGTTTATAAGTTGATACTTGGATACATCTATTCTTTCTTTTTTACTTTCTATCTTTTCATCTACTTTAGTTTCTTTTTGATCTATATTAATTTGAATTTCTTTTTTTATTGTAGCGTTATCTGTTCCTCCTGTGGCGTAACTTATTGAACCAATAGTCAATAAAGAACTACAGATGAAAATACTAACTAATATCTTTTTCCACATACTATTCCTCCTTTGCAGTTTACTTCACTTTGATTATATATTACAATTGTTACGAATCTGTTACAATGACATTAAAATTAAATTACACTCCCATATGAGGAAGACTAATTTTAACGATAGTTCCTTGTCCGAACTCACTAGTTAATGAAATTTCTCCATTATGAGCTTCAATTATTTGCCTTGCAATAGCTAGACCAAGACCTGTACCCCCAAGATCTCTACTTCTGCCTTTTTCTACTCTATAAAATCTTTCAAATATTCTTTTTTGATCTTCTAAAGGTATTCCTATTCCGTTATCTTTTATCAATATAGAAATAAAGTCATTAGATGTTTTAGCTTGGATTTCGATTTCGCCACCATTTTCAGTATACTTTATGGCATTAGAAATTATATTTAGTATAACCTGCTCTATACCGTCTTTATCTATCACAATATTTTCCATATTATCCTCAATCTTCGTTACTAGCTTATGTTCCTTTTCTTTAAATGCAAAATCTAACTTAGATAATATGCTATTTAAAAGTTCAGTAACTGATACCTCTACCTTTTTCCAATTTGTTTTCTTATAATCCAAATTAGACAATTGAAGTAGGTCTCTAACAAGTCTTGTCATTCTATCACATTCGTTATCTATTACATTTAAAAAGCTATTTTCAATTTCTTCATCAATTCCACCAGCCATAAGAGTCTCTGTATAAGATTTTATAGTAGTAATGGGAGTTTTTAATTCATGAGAAACATTAGCAACAAATTCCTTTCTCATATTATCTAATTTATGTTCCTTAGTTATATCTTGAAAAACTATTATTAATCCACCTATATCATTTTTCTCATTTTTAAAGGGAGCATATTTAAGTTTAAATACTTGAGAATCCTTCTCTAAGGTTTTATCACCCTTTAAAGTACTTTCATCCATATAATCAATATTATTAAGATTTATCCTACTTAATTTAAAAGAATTTGAACCATTTTCATCATAAAACTTAATATCTTCTTTATCTATATTTAATATTTTAACTGCAATTGGATTAGCATGTATTACATTGCCATTGATATCTATGGCTATTACTCCTTCAGCCATATAATTAAATATGGTATTTAATTTACTTTTCTCTAAATCCATTTCTTGCAAAGTATCTTTTAATTTAAGTGTTAAATAGTTAAACATACTAGCTAACTGACCAATTTCATCATCTGATTTAACTTCAACAAGTTGTTCAAAATCTCCTTTAGCCATCTTTTCTGCTTTTTTAGTCACATCTCTAATAGGTTCTGTAATGCTTGATGCAATAATAAACCCTAAAAGCACAGTAATTGAAAGTGCAATAAGAGTTGCATTTGTTAAGATTTTCTTTGATTCATTTACAGTAACATAAACATTGTAAAGATCTGATGTCATGTAAAATACACCTTTTACTTTGCCTAACTCTGTAACTACTGGATAAGCAACATGAGCAGTAGATGTATCTTTATCTATTTCTTTAATCGTCTTGTTATCCTTTTCACCCTGATAGGCTTTCAAAATCAAAGGAGTTTCTAAAAACTTGTAAGATAAAGCATTTTGACCAATTATACTGCTATATCTTCTAGATGTAGATGCAATTATTGTAGGAATTTCATTACAATCAGATATAAGATATAAAGTATCTGCACTTCCAAGTCTCCATTCGTTTAAAGTTTCTTGTATTTCTTCTTGATAGCTCATCCAATCATCTTCAGATATATAAGATGAAGCCCCTATAATAGTTTCTATACTTTGCTCCATATTGTTAACTATATTAGATATCTGTTGACTCTCTAATTTACCTACAATAAAAATCCCTACTATTACCATTGCAATAAACACCAATAAGAAATATACCGAAATAAACTTCCACTTTATACTAGAAAACATATTTAATTCCCCCTGAAGTAGTATCCTACTCCTCTTTTTGTTAATATATATTTAAAATCCCCTTCAGGATCTTCTACTTTTTCTCTAAGTCTTCTTACTGTAACATCTACAGTTCTAATATCTCCATAATATTCATATCCCCAGACTTCTTCTAGTAGTTGTTCTCTAGAAAATACTTGATTAGCACTAGATGCTAAAAACTTTAAAAGTTCATACTCTCTTAGTGTTAAATCTAGAACTTTTCCATCCTTTTTTACTTCATATTTATTTAAATCAATGCTTAAATTATCTGATACTATCATTTTATTGTCATCAGCCATAGAATTAGAAAAATCTACCCTTCTTAAATTAGCCTTAACCCTAGCTACTAATTCTCTCATACTAAAAGGTTTTGTAATATAATCATCTGCACCTAATTCTAAACCTAAGACCTTGTCTACCTCTTCTTCTTTTGCAGTCAACATTATAACTGGAAATTTATAATTTTCTCTAATCTCTTTTAATACCTGAAAACCATCCTTTTTAGGCATCATAACGTCCAATAAAACTAAATCAGGTATAATCTTGTTAACAACTTTTATAGCCTCTTCTCCATCGTAGGCAACATACACTAAATGCCCTTCCTTTTCTAGGTTGAATTTAATTATATCTGCAATTGCCTTTTCATCATCAACAATTAATATTTTGTTTTGCATATTTAATCACTCCACTAATTTATATAATTGACTTGTTACATTAAATTATCTTATAAAGATTGTCTATTGTCAAACATTTATGGCTATTACTTCGTATTTAAATATAAATAGACATCTTTTTGTTAATTTAGTTATTTATCTACTAAACATAGTAAATTAAGGGTATAATATATAGCATGAAATTAAAAGAGGTGATTGTTTGAATAATTGTTATAAACAAAGTATTGATGAGGTATTATCTATTTTAGAAACTGATTGTAAAACAGGTCTAAATACAGGTCAGTTAAAGCAAAATTTCGAAAAATATGGACCTAATGAGTTAAAAGAAGAAAAAAGAAAAGGCTTCTTCGCTAAGCTATTAGCCCAGTTTTCAGACTTCTTAGTCCTAATCTTAATTGGTGCTGCAGCTATTTCCTTTGGGGTCGGAGCAGCAAAGGATGGATTTGTTATATTAGCTATAGTTGTTATAAATGCCTTTTTAGGACTATATCAAGAAGGAAAGGCAGAAAAGGCATTGCAAGCACTACAAAGAATGAGTTCTCCAGATGCTAAAGTACTTAGAAATAATAAGCTAGAAGAAGTTTCAACAAGTAGCCTAGTTCCAGGAGACATTGTATTATTAGATGCAGGAGATATTATACCAGCAGATCTAAGACTTATAGAAAGCTCTAATTTAAAAGTTGAAGAGGCATCCCTAACTGGAGAATCTTTACCTGTAGATAAAGTCAGTAATACAGTATTTGATGATGATATGTCTCTAGGAGATAGAACTAATATGGCCTATATGAGTACTTCTGTTACTTATGGACGTGGAAAGGGAGTAGTAGTGAATACTGGGCATTCTACAGAAATAGGTAAAATAGCAACAATGATTCAATCCTATGATGATGAGTTAACACCTCTTCAAAAGCAATTAAATCAACTAGGTAAATATTTAGGAATAGCAACTATAATAATATGTATTGTGGTTTTTGCCATAGGTCTTCTTCAAAATAGAGGATTATTAGAAATGCTCATGATTGCTATTAGTCTAGCTGTAGCAGCAATACCAGAAGGTCTTCCTGCCATAGTGACTATTGTTTTAGCTCTTGGAATGAATAAGATGGTTAAGAAGAATGCAATAGTAAAGAAACTTTTAGCAGTTGAAACATTAGGATCCACTACCGTTATATGCTCTGATAAAACTGGTACCTTAACCCAAAATGAAATGACTGTAGTCAAGGTATTTGTAGATGATGGAATTTTAGATATAACAGGTGGAGGATATGAACCTACTGGAAACTTTAATGTAAATGGAGAAAGTATAGATTTAACAGATACGGGAGATTTAGAAACATTACTTTCTATATCAGCCTTAACAAATGATGCAGATTTAAATAATACATCTGATGGATATAAAATTATAGGTGATCCTACAGAAGGAGCCCTTCTAACATTAGCCGGCAAGGGTAATATTGAAAAATCTATTATCACTAAAAAATATCCTAGAATAGAAGAGTTGCCCTTTGACTCTGATAGAAAAATGATGACAACTTTCCATAAAAACTATATAGCAAATAAAGTTGTATCATTTACTAAAGGTGCACCTGACATTATAATAAATAAATGTACTCGAATAAGTATGGGTGGCAATATAATAGACTTTACTCCTGAAATCAAAGAAAAAGTAATGAATATGAACAGTAGGTTTTCAAAGGACGCCCTAAGAGTACTAGCCTTTGCATACAAAGAGTACAGTCAACTACCTAAGGATATATCAACTAATAGTAATGAGTCAGATATGACCTTTGTAGGCCTAGTAGGCATGATAGACCCTGCGAGACCTGAAGCTAAAAAAGCAATAGAGAAATGTAAAAATGCAGGTATTAAAACAGTTATGATAACTGGAGATTATAAAGAAACTGCCTTTGCAATAGCTAGAGATTTAGGTATGGCTACAACTATTGATGAATCTATAATGGGAGAAGAAATAGATAAATATTCTGATGAGGAATTAATGGAAGTAGTCAATAATATAAAAGTCTATGCTAGAGTATCCCCAGAACACAAAGTAAGGATAGTAAATGCATTAAGGCAAAATGGTGAGGTAGTAGCCATGACAGGTGATGGAGTAAATGACGCCCTAGCTCTTAAAAAAGCTGATATAGGTATTTCCATGGGAATAACTGGTACAGATGTAGCGAAAAATACCTCGGATTTAATTCTTACAGATGATAACTTTGCAAGCATTGTATCAGCTGTAGAAGAAGGTAGGGTAATTTATAATAATATTAAAAAATTTGTTTTCTTCTTATTATCCTGTAATATAGGAGAAATACTTTTAGTATTTTTTAGTATGTTGTTAAACTTACCAATACCCTTACAAGCTATTCAATTATTATGGTTAAATCTAGTAACTGATAGTTTCCCAGCCCTTGCCCTTGGAGTTGAAAGAGGAGATCCTGATATAATGGATATAGCACCTAGAGACCCTAAAAGACCTATACTAGATAAAGACATGATAAGGGGAATAGCCTTACAAAGTATAGCTATAGCTGGTACTTCACTATTAGCCTATAGATGGGGGCTTATGACCTATCCAGAAGATATAGACAAGGCAAGAACAATAACCTTCACTACATTAATATTAGCAGAACTATTGAGAGCTTTTTCTAGTAGATCTAGAAAATATACTCTATTCAAAATTGGATTCTTTACTAATAAATCATTAATATACGCCAGCTTACTATCCCTTGGATTATTGCTTGGAGTTATATATATTCCCTTTATGAATAATATATTCTATACATTTCCACTTAGAATAAAAGATTGGCAAACTATATTACCTTATGCTTTTATCCCCTTAGTGATCGGAGAATTATCAAAAATAATCTTTAAAAATAAAATTTAAATAAATAATATAAATAAAATAAAGAATACATTTGTATTCTTTATTTTATTATTTGCAACTTTATCACCAACCTATCATAGAATAGAAAGAGGAAGGTGATAAATGTGAAAAATTTAGTTCATACAAAACTTTGTCCTATTTTGGGATCCAAAATAATGTCTCAATCTCGGGAAAAGGTGCCAATTATAATACAGCTTAATGGAAATGATGAAAATTTTAAAAAACAATTAATCAGTTTATCTAATACTAATTTAAATAAAAGTCTTCCCCTAATAAATAGCTATGCAGGGTATATGACTACAGAAAATATATATAAAATACTAAATAGTCCTGAAATAAATTATATTTCTTTTGATTCTAAAGTATATACTTTATTAGATATTGCCACACCAACTATGGATGCATACTTTCCCCATGATAGAGGATATGAGGGAGAAGGTGTTACTATTGCTGTAATAGATACTGGAACATCTCCTCATCAAGATTTAATCCTTCCAAATAATAGAATAATTGGATTTAAAGACTTTGTAAGCAATAAAACAGAAGCCTATGATGACAATGGACACGGTACTCATGTAACTGGCATTATAGCAGGAAATGGTTATTCTTCTAATGGCAAATATACAGGAATAGCTCCTAAAGCCAATATACTTAGTATTAAGGTCTTAGATGAAAATGGTAGCACTAGTACTTCAGATCTTATTGATGCTATAGCCTATGTTGTAAAAACTAAAGATAAATATAACACAAAAATAATTAATCTATCTCTTGGTACGCCATCTACTACTAATTGCGACAAAGATCCACTTTGTAAAGCAGTTTCAGCTGCAACTAAGGCTGGAATTGTTGTAGTTACAGCTGCAGGCAATAGTGGTCCTGCAGAAGGAACCATATCATCTCCAGGTATTAGCAGAGATGCCATTACAGTCGGAGCTGTAGATGACAAGAGAACAGTTGATACGTCTGATGATACAATAGCTCCATTTTCAAGCCGTGGACCAATTGATGATGGCCATGAAAAACCAGATATAGTAGCTCCTGGAGTTAATATTAACTCCCTATCTAATGTGAAATTAGACAGATATTCTTCCTTAAGTGGAACCTCTATGGCAACGCCTTTAGTATCTGGAGCCATAGCATTATTATTTAATAAATATCCAAATATTAAATCATATGAAATAAAAGAAAAATTACTTGATTCCTGTATTGATCTTAAAGATACTAAAGAAAATCAGGGAGCTGGACTTTTAAATCTAAAATTATTATTTGAAGAAGATGAAGAAAAGAAAAAAGATGAAAAAATAAAAAGTCCCCCAAATCCTATTAAATCTGAGGGAGACTTGTTTGAAAATATAATTATGATAGGGATTATATTATTTTTACTTGATTCTAGATTATAGGGCAGGAAACTGCCCTTTTAATTATTAACTTATATTAGGTAAATTAAAGAACAAATTCTTTTTATTTGAATATACTATAATGTCTCATGATTTAAATAGAAGGAGGAATTTTTATGAATAATAAACAAACATGTCCTAGAGGGTCAATGCCATATATTGTTAAATCTGGAGATACACCTTATAATATAGCTAGAACATTTGGCATTTCTGTTGATGATTTATTAGCAGCCAATCCTAGAATTAATCCTAATAATTTGCAGATTGGACAGATTATTTGTGTGCCTACAACTGAAGCACAACCACCAATGTCTGGCTGTCCTACTTTAAGTCTTGGTAGCAGAGGAAATTCCGTATCAGAACTACAAAAACTTTTATTGAGAAATGGATTTAATCCTGGATCAATAGACGGAATTTTTGGCAACAATACACGTTCTGCCGTTGTAGCATTTCAAAGAAGTAAAAATCTTACCCCAGATGGCATAGTAGGTATAAAAACTTGGACTGCACTGGGAGTAGACTGTAATCAACAACCATCAACTTGTCCTATTGGAACAATAGCTTATACTATAAAATCTGGAGATACGCCATATCTTCTTGCACAAAGATTTAATACTACAGTAGAGGCAATTATGAGAGCCAATCCTACAATCAATCCAAATAGGCTCCAAATAGGCCAAGTAATTTGTATACCTTAATTTAATAAGATATATATTGATAAATAAATAGGACCTTAATGTCCTATTTATTTATCAAATCTTATTTAATTAACTAGATACATTCTTGATATCTTCTTTATTCTTAACTTTCTTGTATCTTACCCAGCCTTTTTTAGATGTAAATTTAATAAAATCTACTAATCTTCTTAGATCTTCTTTGAATTCATCTTCTGTTTTTTTGCTTTGAATTCTTGCTATTTCAAATATTGATCTTTTACCATCTATTAAAAGCCAAGCTGAGGAACTTAATTCATCAAATAACATATCTTTCTTTGGTTTTTTCTTAGCCAAAAAACCTGCAAAATTAGTTAAAGGATGCTTGATTTCAAAGTTTAATAAAACCTTTCCATCTTTAATTTCCCAATCATTATGAGTCCTTTCAGGAACATAAAGAATAAAATTGTGTTTATCATTTTTATTATTCATTCTTAGTATTCCTGCTGAATCTTATAGAGTAATTATATAGCCATATAGCTAATAATACGAATATAGCTATACTCACAAGGTTACGAATCCCTTCACTTGGTATTATACCTGCTAAGAAGTTAGTTTTAATATTGACAGCTGCAAATATTCCTATAACTATACCTGTCAAAGCATCTCCTGCAACAAGACCTGAAGCTATCAACGTTCCTCTTTCAACAGCTGTATTCATATCTAATTCATTTTCTTTAAATTTATTATCTACAAGGTTCCTTACAATTCCTCCAAAAAAAATAGCACTATTTAATGATATTGGTAAATATAATCCTAATGCAACTGGTAGAATAGGAAGACTTGCAAGAGCACAAAAGGTTGCTATCATAATCCCTATTATAACCAAGGTCCATGGAAGTTGGCCTATCATTATACCCTCAACTATAAGTCTCATAAGAGTTGCTTGGGGAGCTGTAACTTCAGCTGAACCTATTCCATAGGCATTACTAAGAAGTAAGACCGTAGCACCAGCAATAATTGAAGCTACTGCTAAAGCAATAAACATTCCATGTTGAATCTTTTTAGGAGTTCCTCCTAGTATAAAAGTTGCTTTTAGGGATTGACCTACTCCTCCTGCAACTGCAACAGCTACACATACAATACCAGATGCCAAAAGGGCCATTCTCATACCTTCAGTACCTGTTTGCCCCATTGCTCTATATACAGATGCTATAACAAGCAAAGTAGCAATTGTCATTCCTGAAACTGGATTATTGCTAGCTCCTATTACTCCAACCATTCTAGCAGAAACTACTGCAAAGAAAAATGAGAACAAGACTGCTAATGCTGCTCCTACAGGTCCTGAGTTCAAAGAAGGTATTAGCCAAGTTAGTAAAAATCCTAATATGGCAGCTGCAAGTACCCATATAATTGGTGCATCTTGATTGATTCTATCCTCTGATTTACTTCCTTTACCAAAACCTCCCATAGCTTGCTTAAATGATGTAATTATTGTAGGTAAAGATTTAGCAAGAGAAAAAAATCCTCCAGCTGCTACAGCACCAGCACCAATATACCTAATATAATTTTCCCAAACTTCTTTAGCATTCATATCCACTATGAGCATATCTGATGGAAATATGGCAGTAGTTGAGAATGAACCAAAAAACTTTATCAGAGGAATTAAGCCAAGCCAAGCTATTACAGAACCTCCAAACATTAAAACAGAGGTTTTAGTTCCCACAATAAATCCGACTCCCATAAGAGAAGCCAAAGTATCCATACCGATTACTGCTCCTTGATAAGATGTGATTGTATATGAAGAAGTCTCATTCCAAAGTCCAAGACCACCCGAAAGAAATTTATATCCAAATCCTACACCTAAACCCTTTAGTACTGATTTAAAACCCTCTCCACCTTGACTTGAATTTACTAGTACTTCAGCCTGTGCCATGGATTCTGGATATATTAAATTACCATGTTCTTCTACTATTAAATATTTACGAACAGGAGTTACAAAATAAACTCCCATAAATCCACCTATTATAGTAACAATAGCAACAGTTAATATAGATAAATCAAAACCTATTAAGATAATCGCAGGTAAAACAAATATAATTCCTCCTGCTATTGACTCTCCTACTGCAGCCAATGATGCTACATAATTAGCTTCTAGTATACTATTTCTTTTAAATATTGATTTTAAAAGCCCTGTGGCAAGAATTGCACCAGGTATGCCCGCTGAAATAGTAAGACCAACTTTCAGTCCAAGATAGGTATTTGCTGCAGCAAATACAGCAGCAAACAAAATACCCATTATAATAGAATATCCTGTAGCTTCAGGTACTACTTCAGTTGTGGAAACATAAGGTATATAATCTTCTCCCTTAACTCCACCATATGCAGTTCTAGATAATCTTTTTGAAGCATCAGACATAATATTCCTCCTATTTATATATTTAAAAATTAATACTTACTTTAAACTTTCAAGCAATGTTACAAGAAACTTCCAAACCCTTGCTGCAGATGAAATACTCATATGCTCCTTTTCAGTATGAACATCAAATAAATTTGGACCGAAACTTATCATATCAGTATCAGGTAGGATTTCTTTTAATAATCCACACTCAAGACCCGCATGAATTGCACTAACTTCTGCTTCCTTATTAAATAATCTTTTATAAACCTCTAAAGATTTATCCCTTATCTTTGAATCCTCCTCATATTGCCATGCTGGATAATTCCCTTCTTCTTCTATATCTGCTCCAGATCTTTTAGCGATTATTTCAAGCACATTTAATATTTCTCTAAAAGAACTGCTTGAAGCAGATCTTACTGATGTTATTATTTCTATATAATCCTCTTTTTCTTCAATAATAGCATTATTTAAACTTGTTTGAACAAGCCCTTTTATATCCTTTGACATATATTGAACCCCATCTGGACACATAACAATATAATCAATTAAATTTTCACTTAAATTTTTAGTATAAAGCTTTTCTATTTTTACTTCACTTACATCTATAGTTAAACCTTCATCTTCTACTCTATATTCTTCCTTTAATTCTTCTGAAAAATCATTTATAAGCTTCTTTAATTCTTCCTTTTTATCTGTTGCAAAACTTGCTATAGCAATATTAGTAATTGCATTATGTTTTGTTCCTCCACTAAATCTTGCAAGGGTTAAATCACTATGCCTTCTACTGATATCTAATATTCTACCCATAAGTTTAATAGCATTTGCTCTTTGTTTTATAATCTCCATACCAGAGTGTCCACCCTTAAGGCCTGATATCTTAACTTCTAAACCATTACTCTTTTTATCTTCTTTTTCAAGTTTAAATCGAGTAATCTTAGTGGCTCCACCTGCACAACTTACTAAGAATATTCCCTCTTCTTCAGAGTCTATATTTAGAAGTGTTTTTCCTGATAAATGATCATTTTTTAGAGCATGAACTCCATCCATGCCAGTTTCTTCATTTGTAGTTATAAGTATTTCTAGAGGAGGATGCTTTAAATCTTTAGAATCAAGTATTGCCAATGCAAATGCTACTGCAATCCCATCATCAGCTCCCAAGGTTGTATCATCAGCTCTTAGAAAATCTCCTTCTACTATCATTTTAATAGGATCTTTTGTAAAATCATGACTACTATCTTTCCCTTTTACACAAACCATATCCATATGTCCTTGAATAATCACAGGATCTAAATCCTCATAAGCTTGAGTTCCAGTTTTTTTAATTATCACATTGTAGATTTCATCTTGATAAACTTCTAAATCTCTTTCTTTAGCAAAGTTTACAAGAAAATCACTTACTTGTTTTTCTTCACCAGAACATCTGGGAATTTGATTCAATTGATAAAACCAGTTAAAGACCTTTTTGGGTTCTATTTGTTTTATGTCTTTCATTTTTTCCTCCTTAATATTTGTATATATCCTATATAAAGATATGAAAAGTTATAAACATCTCAATACCTTGCTTTTATCTTTGCCATAACTATTCTCTTTATACTTTTTAATGAATAATTTTAAAAAAATTTTCATATAGGCTTTTTCTCTAAATATTTTTGCAATAAAAAAAGATAAGCAAAATTGATCACTTATCCTCTAATTTATCTATTACAGCTTTCATTAATCTATCTAAAGAAACTTTTCCATCAAAGTATCTTACTAAAATTACTTCTGGACCTTTCCTACATAATAATACTTTTTGATTTCCGTCTTCTCCCCCATAACATACTAATTCATGTTTTTCTAAAATCTTATTAAGCTTGACCTTATATTTTTTCTTATCTATAGATAATATATCTCTTTCTAAACCCTTAGCTATATAATCAAACCTTCCTAAATAATATTCTACAAACAATCGGCTACTATATCCTTCTTCACCATAATCATCATTACTTATAAATTCATCTAAATCATACTTCTTAGGCACTAGTGGACTCCAGTTTTTGTATAGATAAGAATCATACTCTAGATTGGAATCATTATCTTCTTTTTCAATATCAATAACACTTATTATAGGTAAGTCTTTCATTCTTGCGATTTCTTCTGAATGCATTGTTCCACCTTGATATATTTGATATATAGAAAAGACAATAGTTAAAATGAAAGCTAAATTACTAAAAATAAAGCCAATTCTCTCCAAGAAATGATTCCCATAATGAGTTAAAAATTCGCCAGACTTTAATGTCCTCATAATCCTATAAATATGCCATTCTTGTCGTATTAATTTAACAATGGATATTAAAACAGGTACAATTGTAATCAATAATCCACCTTTTGCTATTAATAGAAATAATCCCCCTGCTCCTTCTATATTAAAGTATGTTACAACTATTAAGGTTAAAATAGCTAGTATACCAATAATAAATTCTGAAATATTACTACAAAAATTCTTTTTCATGGCATGTTTTAATGCTAATCTTTGTTCCTCTGGTGTTTGGTATAATTCTTCTAATCCTGAGTTTTCTTTTGATGAAAATATTAAAAAGGGCTCCCTATCTTCTACGAATTGCCAGCCCTTTTCTTTATGTTCTTTAATCTTTATATCTTTTTCATCCTTTTTAAACATATCTATTCTATAATTTAAGTACTCAGGATCACCCTCTTTAAAATAAGCAAATATAGTCCCTACTCCTTCTAGATGAAGCCCCTTTCTAGACATATCAGCAAAATATTCTTCATAGGATTCAATATTGTATAAATCTCCGAATAAAAACCTTTTAACAAGCTTTTCCATAGACCTACCCCCAGCTAATTTACTAGCAAAATTATAATATATTTTCTAATGAATTCCGTTCATTTTGTCTATGTTCTATTGTAGCATTAGCTGTAAACAATGTAAATAGTACAATAGCTTAAGAGAGCAAATAACTATAATATCTGCATACGCCAATTTTTCTTTACACAAACTAAAATAACTGTTAAAGCTGATATTTATTAAAATGACATGGTTAAGAGAATTAATCAGTTATAGACTAGGCTAATTAAGCATATTAAAAGATAAAAAGATAAGGCTAATTCAGTATCAATACTGAATTAGCCTTATCTTATCTTTCTTATATTTAATCTCTAGTTAATATTTCATCCCATTTTTCAATTTCTAAATGGTCCGCACTTACATTTTCAATTTCTATATTAGAAAATTTATCTAACCTATCTCGGATCTTGTCTGCCTTACGTAATACATCTCGTTTATTTGTCATAGATACGCCATTTAAAAGTTCATATAGTCCTCCATCATTAATTACAAGTACAATTTCTTCATTTATATTATTGTCTAGTATATCCAAAATCTTTTCTATTGAAACTAAACCACAAAAAACTGGTTTGCAATAGTCTGCAAAAACTGATTTCTTTTCTGTTAATTCCCCATCCTTATATATTACATATCTAATTTCTATATCTTCACCTTCGTAATAAGATGGAATACATGTTAAATAAGCTTTAATCATTATTGTCACCTCCATATTTTTATCTATAATATACTATCCTTATTTTATAAGATTATAAATTCAATCCCCGGTAAGGACTCTTGTAATTGTAATCCAAAACCCAAGTTATAAATACTATCATTTTCAGGCCTAGCTCCGATTACAATATGAGTAATTTCATTGTCCTTAGCAAAGTCTACTATAGTTTCCATAACATCTTTTGATCTAAGTACTGTTAAATCTGCTCCTACCTTCTTTGATACATTAAATAGATATTCTAATGATTCTCCATCATTAGTATTATCCAAAAACATTCCCTTTTCATTCACTACATGGACTACAGATAATTTATCATTCTCCAATTGAAGTAGTTTATATCCGTTTAAAATTAATCTTTCGCAGGTTTTTTGTTGAGTGACACATACCATAACATTAGTATTATTCATATTAAAACCTCCTTTAAAAGAACACTCTCTATTATATCATAACATGAAAAAAATTATTTACTATTAAATACATTATATTTACTTATCCTATTCTTATGTTAGAAATAAAAACTGTAGATAAAAATATCTACAGTTTAATATCATTCTATTAATTTATCAATCCTATATTTCTTTATCTTACCAAATATGAGAATAAAAATAGGAAATATTACTTGAAAAGGTAAAGCATAATATTTGTAAATATGAACCCACTCAATCATATGCATAGTATTCTGATATAAAATAAATGAAAGAGACATCATAAATAAACCTAAGGGTGCAGAAACCCATTTATAATCTCCAAATTTAAACATCCTAGCGAATCCAATAGAAGAAGCCAATAAACAAACAGATACTTTTATAAATCCAGCTACCATTATTACTGTAGCTATTATAATTTCAAGCCCCCTTACAAAATTACCTATATCTATTAAAGAAACTGCAACATAAGAAGGAAATATAATTGATGCTAAGCTAGGAAAACCCATTACTAAAATATTTCTTAGAGTGATAGCTAAAATAACTATACTTCCCAATAATATTCCCTTTATATAAATCTTAATATTCTTATCCTTTTCTTTTACAGTATTTAAAAAACTTAAAAAGATAACTGTTTCTCCAAATGGAAAACTAAATTTAGAAAAACTTCCCTTTATAACTGGACGCCAACCATTTTCTAATATTGGCAATATATTGCTTATATCTGCCTTTGGAATAATCATAATCATTGTAATCCCTATTATAATAATTAATAAGGGCAATACAAACTTGTTGACCCTGGCTATATTTTCTAATCCTGTTTTAAGAATATAAATAGCTAATAAACCTATAAAAATAGTACTAAAATACTGTGGCGTCTCCGCGAAGGAAGATATTTGAATGAATTCTGTCATATTTCTAATACACATGGCTCCTAAATGTAAAAAATAAAAGATATACAAGATCCCAATTATTTTACCTATTGCTTTACCAAATATATATTCTAGTATTTGAAATATATCTCTACCTGGATAGATATTTAATATTGTTCCATAAATTATAGCCATAAAAATCCCCAGTCCTAGAGCTATTAAAATAGAAATCCAAGTATCCTGATAACTTTCAGAATAGGAAACCAATGCTAAGGTAGTTCCCATAATAAAAGTTATTATCAACAAATAGGCTTGGGACTGTGAAATTTGTTCTTTCCTCATAGAAGATTTCCTCCTTAACCTATAAAAAGTTTTACTATATGTTCAATAAAATTAGAAGGACTTGCAACTTTGAAACCCAACCCTACTAAAATAACTATAAAAAATGATATACATATAACAATTAAATTAAATTTAAATAATATATCATAGTTGTTTTCTCTTATGGGAAGTAAATCAAAAAATATAATATATAGATAAATAAGTGAATATATAGCGATCATAATCATATTTAATCAACTACCTTTATGGGCTTTGAAGAATCTCCACTATTTCTTATTTCTATATCACAATTTACATTTATATCTGTATCCATAAAAATAGAATCCCAATCATCTTCTATATTCCTCCAAAGCTTATTATTTCTTTGTCTTATAATATTTCCAAAGCCAAATATATCAAATCCAAATTCCTTCCGAACATCTTTTATATGATCTTTTATCTCCTTTTCTAAGGATTTCTCAGCTAATTCCTTAAGTTTTTTCCTACCCTCCGGAGATATATAATCAGTCATAGTAGTTAGTTCCCATATAGCCGTGTCAGTTTTAATAGATATATCAAATCCAATAGTTTCATATCCATATATAGGCTTGATTTTTGTATCACTATCAAGTATCTGCAAAATTATTACGTCTTGTGGATTCTCTATACCAGTCTTTATATTCAAAACCCCTGCCTTTACCATATCTTTTATAAATAAATATGCTAGCATATCTTTGTCGTCTAAAAAACCTACAAGTCTTCCCTGACTAAAAACACCACCTCCTGATAATAAATTAGTGATTTTTCCATCATTGTCGTATGCTTTTATAGTTGGCAATACAATATGAATCTTTGGTATTGCAAGGTCATTAATTATTTCATGAACCTTCAATAAAGGCACTTTAACCAGATATTTAGTTTCATTTACCATAATTGACAATTCATAAGATTTAACATCAGTTGATAAGCCTTCTCTTGTAAGTACTTCCTTTGCAGATTTACCTTGTGCAATATATACATTTGTGCCTAACCTTGCTTCTCCACTTCTTGAAAATAAATCTAAAAAGGGCATAATCCCTTCCCTGGCAACTTCCTCACCAATTATAATACTTGTTGTATGGCCCCAATAAGGTTGTTTTGCAGAAACCCTTATCATTTTAGTAACAGCATCAGCAATAGACTCTCCCTTAGTTTCTAATATAACTGATTCAAAACCTTCTCCTCTTTGATTTTCCTTTATACTTACAAATTCTGTTGCTACATTATATTCTTCCCTATCTGCTACCTTGTCTATAGCTATGCCAGCTATTATATATATAGAGTCTATCTCCCTATAATTCCAACATCCTGTAAAAAGAAAGCAAGAAAGCAATATAAAAATTGCAAATATATATCTATTCATCATGTTTCCCTCCTATTAACCCCTTTTAGAATCTTTACTCATGAATTTAGGTCTATATCTCATATACCAAGCTGGGGTTCTAACTATAGTATCCTTGATGGACTGCATACGAAGTGAAGTTAAATTTCCCATAAAAGGTATACCACAAGATCTTAAGGAAAATAAGTGAATAAGCAGAGCTAATATGCCAAATATATATCCATATATCCCCATAACTGAAGTTAACAATAAAAGAACTATCCTAAGCAAGGTAAGTACCCCTGTAATATTTGGCAACATAAGCCCAGTAATAGATGCAATACCAACTATTATAATCATAGGTGCAGAAACTAACCGTGCATCTACAGCTGCTGTACCTAGTACTAAAACTCCCACTATACTTATGGCCTGGCCTACTGTTCCAGGTGCCCTAGTCCCAGCTTCTCGTAAAACCTCAAAAACAAATAATAAAATTAAAAGTTCTACAATACTGGGAAATGGTACTCCTACCCTTGAGGCGTAAATAGTTATTAGAAGTGGAGTCTGAAGTGTTCCCTGATGAAATGCTACCAGGGCTAAATACAGGGCAGGTATGCTAATACTTGCAATGAACCCATATATTCTAAGCATTCTTGCTATACTTGCATAATAATAATTCACATAATAGTCATCATCTGCAATAAAATTTTCAATAAACAAAGTAGGTGCTGTCATAACTGAAGGACTACCATCAACAAATACAGCAACACGCCCTTCAAGAATCTTTCCTGACACCACATCTGGTTTTTCTGTAATATTACTAGTTTCAAATATTGAAAAAGGATTATCATCTATAAATTCTTGAATATATTTTATATCCAGTATACTATCTATATAAATATTATCTATTTTATCAATTACCCTATTTAATATCTCCTCATGTACCAAACCATCTATATAGGATACACATACCTTAGTTCTTGTTCTTTCCCCTACAGTAATATAATGAAATTTTAAATCCTTAGTACGGATTTTTCTCCTCAACATACTTAGATTAGTAGATAAAGATTCTGTAAAACCTTCCTTAGGACCACGAAGGACCCTCTCACTATTTGGTTCTTCTATAGCCCTAGTTTTCCAACCCTTGCTAGATACAATAATAACCTGGGAATAACCTTCTAGAATTAGAATCGTATCTCCAGAAACAATTGAATCTACAATATCATCCATAAAGTTAGATTTTTTTAATGTACTGGATATTATTATATGAGAAGAAAGATATTCAATATAATCTGTATCATCTAATAATGTCTTGCTTTCTAAAATTGGCCTTAGGATATATTCATTTATAATACTTGGGTCTACCATGTCCTCCACAAATAAAAGACAACCCTTTAAGCCATTATATTGATTCTGGAATCTTCTAAGATTTATACTAGGATCATTATTAAATATTTCTTGTAAGATTTTTATATTATCGTCTAAAGAAGTTGTTAATGAATACTTATTTGAGTTTTCCAAGAAAATCATCCTTTACATACCATTTACATACCATTTCAAATAGTATTACCAAGATTCTCTTTATAATTCTAAACAATAGAGAAACCCCTCAAATATTAACTAATATTTGAGGGGTTTCTCTATTCCTTAACCTATCAAAGAATCTTTCCACTTTAGATACTATCTATAACTTCTTCTAATTGTTCCTTATAAGTCTTAAGCCCGGTTACTTTTTTATTTTATCCCCATATACTTCTTTTAATTCTCTAATAGCTTGGAATATCTCTTCTTTAGTATTTCCAAATCTTTGAAGGTCCTTGCCTACTGCTCCTTCTTAAACCCCTCCTTGTTTTATATACGTTAATTTAACTATAACGTGTTTTATTATAATACAAAGCAATACACTGAATGTTCTAACTATTTCGCTTATATTAGTAGCTTATTTCCGTAAACACTTTGAGCCTAGTTTAAAGGTGGCGATTAAAAGTATAAAGCGGTAAAATATAAATAGACCAAATAATACACGCATTAAGATCACTTCCTTTCTAGAATGCGGTTATGAATAAATAGATATACTTATAGTAATAAACATACCTATCTATATATATTCGACATAAAGAGTGAATATCCTTTTTTATTGATTAAATTTTTAGAATCTTAAGATTATTGGGTTTATATATAAAAAAATATAGAGAATGATCAATAACATCTAATCATTCTCCATATATAAGAAACTCTTTAGTTAATCTAATCCATAATCAATCCATATAATCTATATAGGATTGTTGCTGTTTCTGCCCTAGTAGCATCTTTTTTAGGCATAAATTTACCATTATCTCCATTTATCAATTTATTGTAAACAGCTATAGCTGAACCTTCTTTAGCCCATTTTGATATGCTATCTACATCTGTAAATTGTCCTAAAACTTCTGTATCTTGATTTTTATATAAATTATTTTCTAAAACTTTTCCTATTATTTTAGCCATTTCTTCTCTAGTAATATTTCCTTCAGGATCAAAGCTATCTGGTGATTTTCCATTCACTAAACCATTTTGATATATTGCCAATACAGGTTTAGAATACCAAGAATCTTGCTTAATATCTTTAAATTCTACCCTTTCATCTAAGTCCTCATTTAATTTTAGGGCTCTTGAAATTAGAGTTGAAAATTCTGCCCTTGTAATCTTTGCAGAAGGATCAAAGTTTTCTTTAGATCTACCATTTATTATACCCTTAGATGCCATACTATTTATAGCTTTTTCTGCCCAATTATAAGCTGATAAATCTTTAAATGATACTCTATTTTCACTTACAGTAAATTTACCTAATTTATTAGTTATAAACTTAACAGTTTTCGTAGATTCATCATACATGCCACCTATTAATTCCTTTGAACCATCTTCTTTAATTAGTTCAACTGTTAGATTATCCTTATTAACTGAAGCTTCATTATAAGGTAATATAACCTTAATTGGCTTGTCCACTTTATTTAATAACTTATTACCTTCTTTTATTTCTATAATTCTTGTACTAGCTTTATTTTCTAATTTTATTTTTATATCATCTTTAATATCTTTACCTAAAAAATCAGGAGATACTTCTAAAGAAATTGAATCTGATGATATCTTTATTTTATCTAAGTTTTTCTCAATAGCCTTTTTAAATAATTCACTAGCTAATATATTATTTGAATTATTATTTTTATCTTGTAATAATTTTATTCCAATAGCTTTTTCAATATTTCTATTCTTATTTGCCTTAACTTTAGACAGTTCTGACTCTATTTTAATAGAAACATCAAATATATCATTTACTATGTTTTTTATTTCATCTTTATCCTTAATTTTGTTAATGCTAGCTAATGCTATTCCCATATTTTCTCTAGATATCTCACTCAATCTTTCTATTGAATCATTATTATCAGCTAATATTTTATCTAAGTTTTTTGTTAGATTTATAGCATTTTCCCCTATATTTATTGCTAACTTTTCTGTTTCAATTCTATCTAATCCTTTTAAAAGTACTTCAGATGCTTTAACATTATCTCCTAATAATATTCTTATTTCTTTTGAATTTAAATTGCTCTTTTTATCTCCTAGGCTTTTAACCATATTATCTATTGCCTTTATTATATCTTTCTCAGTTGATTTTTTATCCTTTATAACTTTTAAAGCATCACTTATTACAGGGTTACTAATTTTTTCATCCTCTACCTTACTTCTTACAGAGGATGAACCCCCTATATCTTTTCCTAAATCATAAGTATATAGCCATTCAATCTTGTCTCCAGATTTTACTCTTACTTTTCCAGCTCCTACATCTGGATATTTTCCATTGACAGAAAACATCCAACCACTATCTTTTCCTTTATCAAATTCTTTTTGACCATCTATCATTGAAATATATCCTTTTGATTCTGTATAATCTATATCATTCTCATCTAATAATCTAGTAGTAAAATCCAATGCAGTTTCTCCTGATTTTATCTTAATATTAGACTTATCTAATGTAACTCTCTTATATCCTTTGATATATAAGCTTGCTAGGTTTTTCTTCTCTGGATTTGGATTAGGGTTAGGATTTGGATCCGAGTCTAATTCCATAGTTATTTTTTTATTAACTACTTTTCCATCTATATTTACATTACAGTCATAAGATTCACCTTTTTTTAAAGTAGTCTCAAAACTTACTTTCCCATGATCATTTGTAATTCCCTGATCCATATAGTAATATCTGGATTCATCTTTTACCGTAATACTAACAGACCTATTTTTATCTCCTCTTATATCTATAGTTACCTTGTCACCAGTTTGATTATAATCTAAATCTATATTTGATTCTGCCATAACTAATGAAGGTATTAGTAACAATAAAACTAACATTAGAGACATTGCACCTTGTATATTTTTCCTCATTTTAACACTTCCTTAACTTTTATTATTATAGCAATCTGGGGCTAAGCCCCAGATTATTGTAATTTGTTAATTAGCTACTTTTATCTCCTTTGCATCCTTCATTATTATATTTTGTTTCTCAAGTTCATCCCATAAAAATACCTTTACATAATGTTCTCCTGTTTCTGGAACTAAGAAACCTGCGGATACCTCTATTTCCTCTTTAGCTTTTAAGTCTTTATTAATTGTAGAATAGTTAACTAAGTTATTAGCCTTTTTGTCATATAAGCCAATTATTAAGGTTGAAGCTTGTTCTTTAGATGTTATATTTTTTATTTTAACCTTTGCATCTACTTGCTTACCTTTTTTAGCTAATGTATCTCCTATATACTCTACTTCAAATTCTTTTTCATATATTTCTATTTCAATATTATCTTCTATATCTGTATCTTTTACTTTTACAGATATATTTATTTTTCCTGGTTTTTTAGTCAATAACTTGCCATTTGCATCTATAGTAGCCTTATCATCATCTGAACTTGTCCATATCAAGTTTTCAATAGCTACTATCCTATCATTTTTGTCATATCCTATAGCATTCAATCTTATACTATCTCCTTCTACTACTTTTGCTATATTAGGTTTTTGTATACTTATCCTAACGACAGGATTTACATTGAAACTTATTTCATTAAACATAGACTTTCCTTTATATACATCTGCTAATGCAATAAAACCTTGTTCTGTTACACTATCCACATCTATTTCTTCTGCCCATTCAGATGTTTTCTCAAAATATCCATTTTTATAATAATTCATCAATGAATCTATTATAGTCTTTCCACCTTTAGTCCATTTTGTTGACTGTGGATCCTCTCCAACTGCTATCAAGCCTTGAAGAACTGCTGAATTAGAATATGGATTTTCAGAACCCCATACTATAAATCCACCTGTTGTTTCATCTTGTTTTTCTTTTAAATAGCTTAAAGCTTTATTTATTGCAGTTTTTACTTTAGAATTTTCTTTATACTTTCCTAATCCTGTTAATACCATACCAGTTTCATCTACTCCACCAAAACCACCATCTTCTTTTTGGTAGTCTAATATAGTATCGATTGCTGCATCCTTATTATAATTTGCTCCTGCCATATCAAGTGCCATTATAGCAAATGCTTGAGTTGTAGGATAATCATCATATTCTCCTATAATAAATCTACCATCTTTTTGAGAATCTAATAATGTTTCTACATAATTTTTATCATTATAATTATATGGATTTTCTCCTGCTGCTATCAATCCCATAATATTTCCTACATGGTCTGATACCTTTTCTGGCTTTTCATTTATTTTAAATTTAGAGCTTATTTCAGTTAAATCTTTTCCTAGATTTTCACTAGTATGATTATATCCTAAAGCTTCTCTAAAAGTAAATTTATCCTTATTTGAATAATGTTTTCTTAGTGATTTTATTACTTCTTCTATTGTTTCTTCCTCCGGTTCTTCTTCAGGTTCTTCTTCTGGGTTTTCTTCTGGTTCTTCTTCTTGTTCTTCTTTTGTTAGCTCTTTCCAAGTTGGAGCTTTATCTATTTTATAATCATAAGTACAGAACCAAATAACCTTATCTCCTTCTTTAAGATTTACCTGGCCAGCACCTACATCTGGTATCTTTCCGTTAACAGTAAACATCCAGCCACCATTTCCGTCTTTAGGCTTTTCGATACCATAAATAGCTGATATCCAACCTCCGGAACCTTTATAGTCACTAGTTGTTGCTTGTAGTGCTCCAAATACAGTAAATCCTCCATCATGTTTATCTTTATTTATAGTTTTCATTGTAGGTTTATCCTTTATTGTATAGCTACCATCTTTATCAAATACCAATATAGATACTCCTACTGACATTTCTTCAAGCTCTGCTATAGCATCCTTATCTCCTATAGCTGTAACTACAACAGATACATCTTGCTTGTATAGCTTTTTAAAATCTTCTATTTCAGGATATCTTACTGCATATTTACCATATTCCTTACTAGATAGAGTACTTTCTATTTTTACATCAACAGTATGTCCAGGCTTGGTAAAAATTAAATTTTCAGGTCTTATTACATTAGATTTACTAGATTTAAATATCCTCCACTGCTCTTGACTATCCCAACCTTTTAATTCATCTGGATATATTCCAGTATTTTTATCATCATCAATATGTCTAGACCATACTATTTGTCCATCGATTAAATTAGCTTCTCTAAAAGGTTTTAAATCACTAGTTATTTCTTTAGGATTTTTATTATCTCCTTTTATAGCTTGGAAATAATTTTTTTTAACCAATTCCATTAATTTAATTTCATCATCTATTTCTTTTTGTGAAAGAGGAGCAATTTTAATAGGTATAACTTTAGATACCGATAACTGATCTTTTTTATGTGTCATATGAACAGTTAAATTTACCTGTTTTTTTTCTTCACCTGGCAATGGCCTATATACATTTGCCCTATAGGTATTTATTATAACTGAATCACTATCACTAGTAACTTTAAACTTATAATTATCATATTCCTCTATACCTGTTTCTTTTGGTTTTAAAAGACTAATATCATTTTTAATGTTATTAGGATCTATATAATCATTATCTGTAAAGTTCTTAAATTTATCAGCTGTATAGTTTTCATCTAATAACTTCTGCATAGCCCTTTCTGTACCAGTTACATCTTCTAAAGCTAATACTTTCAAATTAATTCTACATCTTGATCACTCTTACCCCTAGTAATTTTTGCATTACTAGGATCAAGTGGATAACTACTCGGTTTTATTGCTAAAACAGATTGATCTGATGACTCCCATGAAATTCCTGTATATTCTTTGCTTGTTGGTAATTCAAAATCTTCTTTTATTTTTTCAAACGACTCATTCTTACCAATTAAATCATCACTCATTACTTCTATTATGTTTTCTTCTAAAGCTTTTCTAACTTTATCCCTATCCCAGCCAACCACTGTCCTAGTTTTATAATCCCCTTTTGCATTTCCTTTTGATAATTCAAAAATTAATTCAACTTGCTCAGTAGGTTTTAACCCATATTTTAAATATTTCTCATCGTATCTATAAGTAATATCTCCATTTAAATCTATAAATTGTTGTTTATTTGAAGATTTAATTGATACATCAATATCTTCAAATCCTTTTTCCTTTAATACATCTTTCATATGTGTATTAACATTAGTATCTTCATCTGAATTTATTTTTAACTTAAACCATTCCAAACGTTCTATTGCATCTTCAATATATTTTTTATCTTTGTTTTCTTCTACTTTAGGTGTTACTATTACCTTTATTTCACCTTTTATTTCTGGATTAGATTTTAATGTAGCCTTTATAGTTACTTGAGTTTCTTCGTTTACTTGTCCAGCCTTAAAAGTATCCACAAATGAATGCTTTAGTGCTTCAGGGTTTGAACTTTCAAAAGTTACTTTCTCTCCTTTTATTTCTTCTCCATTTCCATCGAGAACTTTAATTTGTATTATCTGATTATGTCCAGGATTAAGTGGAGTTACTTGTTTACCTCCTGGGAAAGTTAATTCTATTCTAGCTGGTTTAGTTAAGTCTTCTTTTGGTTCTTCTTCTGGTTCTTCACATTCTTTTGTATATATGAATGTTATTGTATTTTCTTTATCATTTAATTTTACTGTTTGGTTTCCTGGTATTGGATAATCTCCTATTTTCAATGCTTCAAATGTATATTCTTTGTTCATTTGGTAATAGTTAGCTGATATCTCATCTAAAAAACCAACCAATTTAAGTCCAAAATCCGCATCATAGTTTACTATATCTTCTCCTGAACCCTCTACTACAACTATTGGTGCATTCCATGCTGTTCCTTGTTTTTCTACTTTCTTTAATTCTTTTCCTACTATGGTTTTACTCTTAGCTATATCTTCACCTTTAGCATCTTTATATTCTATAGTTACTGATGCTGGATTTACTATTCCAAATGTATTTTTAGCTGTTGCTCCTGAATTATTATATACTTTTGCTAATATTAAATCTCCTTTATTATTAATATCTTTATTATTTCTTCTAAAAATTGGATTGTCGCCCTTAGTTGGCCACTCTTTAACTGTTTCAGGTATTACTATTTCTTCTATAGAGTTATTTTCAAAAGCCTTATTCCCTAATATTTTTAATCCTTCATTTAAAATTACATTGGTTAATAAGTTTGAATTAAATGCCCCCTCTCCTATTTCTTCTATATGAGATGGTATTTCTATTTCTTCTATTTTATTATCCATTAAGGATGTCTTACCTATTGATGACAAACTTTTTGGAAACTCAATCGTTGTCAAGCTATTATATGCTAATGACCTTTCGCCTAAAGTAGTTAATGTACTTGGTAAGATTAGTTCAGTAAGATTATTCTTTTGAAATGCCATATATTCTAACTTCTCTAATCCTTCTGGTAATACTAAACTATTTAAATTTTTATTTTTAAATGCATTCTGACCTATTGTCTTAACCTCTACACCATTAATCTTTTCTGGTATCACCAAATCTGCTGGTGGATTTCCATCTTTATATCCTGTTATAGTTCCTGTTTCTTCTTCAAATTCAAATGGTGTTTCTTCTACTTCTACTGTTTCTTCTACTTCTTCTGTTTCTACCTTTTCTACTGCCTCTAATTCTTCTGTTTCTTCTAGATCTTTTATATCTTCTAGCTGATCTATCTCATTTAATTTTTCTACCATATCAATCTCGATTTCTTCAGCTCTAACAATATCATTAAAGGCTAAAGAAACTGGTGAAAAAACAATGCTTAATACCAGTAACATAGATATAATTCTAAATTCCTTTTTCATTTTACCACTCCTCTTTTTGTTTTTTTAAATATTTGAACTATATCTTTTAATACAATATTTCCCCTTTATAGGTATCAAAAATATAGTTTTTATTTCAATTTCTTCGTTAGGATTTAATT
>CAZMMV010000002.1:0-67108 GCA_964567475.1 uncultured Tissierellaceae bacterium
CTGAAAACGGAGAAAAAATACAAATATTTAAAAATGGAAATTGGGCTTTTTAACTCCAAAACGATAAAAGGAGAGAAAACTATATAAGTTTTCTCTCCTTTTTTATATAAATCTTAGTAGATAGTTATTGAATTTTATTCTTTCTTATTTCTAAATTATAAACTTCTAATTTTATTTAATATCATCTTTTGTTCTACTGCTGCAACTACTCTTCTTGTATAAGCTACAGTATCTGGATTTATACTCATACTATCTATACCTTCTTGTACTAAGAACTCTGCAAACTCTGGATATTGTGATGGTCCTTGGCCGCAAATAGATATAGTTTTTCCATATTTATGTGCTGCTTTTATAAGTATAGATATGGCTCTTTTAACTGCTACATTTCTTTCATCAAAATATCCCATATTATTTAATATACCTGAATCTCTATCAGCACCCATTACAAGTTGTGTTAAGTCATTACTTCCTATACTAAATCCATCTACCATTTGTGCAAATTCTTCTGCTTCAAATACTACAGAAGGAACTTCTGCCATTATCCATATTTTAAAGTTATTAGATTGAACTAATCCTTCTTCTGCCATTATTTCTTTTACTCTTTCAAGTTCCCAAGTAGTTCTTACAAATGGAAGCATTGCCCAAACATTAGTTAAACCATATTCTTCTCTTACTTTTTTCATTGCTCTACATTCTAATCTAAAACCTTCTTCATATTCTTTAGAAATATATCTAGATACACCTCTCCAACCTATCATTGGATTGTTTTCTATAGGTTCTACTTCTTCTCCACCTTTTAATCCTCTAAATTCATTAGTTCTAAAATCACTTAATCTAACTACTATTGGTTTTGGATATATTTCCTGAGCAACCATAGTTATTCCTTCTGCCATTTTATCTATTAATAATTGTCCTTGACCTGTTTTAACTAAATACATTGGATGTGCACCTATCATATTTGAAAATATAAATTCTGTTCTCATAAGACCAATTCCATCAAATGGTAAGTTTTTATATTTTCCTATTATAGAAGGTTCTCCTAAGTTCATATATATCTTAGTTGCAGTTACTGGAGCAAGTTGGTTTATTAAATCTTTATCAAAACTAACAGCTGAAGATGCATCGGCATCTTTTGATGCTTTATCTTCTTTTAATACTATACCTTCATACACTACTCCTCTAGTTGCATCTACAGTTACTTCCATACCTTCAACTAATATTTCACTAGCATTTTTAGCACCAACAATACATGGTATTCCTAGTTCTCTTGATACTATAGCTGCATGGCATGTTCTTCCACCCTCTTCAGTAACAACTGCTACTGCTTTTTTCATTGCTGGAACCATGTCTGGGTTAGTCATTACTGTAACTAAAACATCGCCCTCTTTTACTCTAGATATTTCAGATATATCTTTAATATATTTTATTTTTCCTCTTCCTATTCCAGGAGAAGCTACTAATCCTCTAACTAATGCTTTCAATTCTTCTTTCTCTTGAATGTCTTCCACCTCTTCCACTCCTTTTAAAGTTGTTATAGGTCTTGATTGTAAAATATATAATTTTTTAGTATCTCTATCAAATGCCCACTCTATATCTTGAAAACTACCATACATTTTCTCGATTTTCACTCCGTAGTCAGCTAATACCATAACTTCTTCATCACTTAAACATTGCTTTTCAATATTTTCATGACCTATATATGTTCCTACGCCAACTTCTACCGTTCCAATTCCATTATCCTTTTTAACTACCATTGTCTTCTTTTCTGCAATATGTTTTTCGCTTATCTTTTTCGTTTCTTTATCTACGATATATTCATCAGGGCTAACAATACCAGATACTACTGCCTCTCCTAAACCCCAACTAGCGTTTATCATTATTTCATTAGTCTTGTTATTAACTGGATTAGCTGTAAACATTACTCCAGCCTTTTCACTGTCTACCATTTTTTGTATTACTGCACTTAAAGCTACCTCAAAATGATCAAATCCTTGATTCTCTCTATAATAAATAGCTCTGGATGTCCATAGTGAAGCCCAACATCTTCTTATATGACTTAATAGTTCCTCGTCTCCACTTATATGAAGATAAGTATCTTGTTGTCCTGCAAAAGAAGCTTCTGGTAAGTCTTCAGCTGTTGCGGAAGATCTTACAGCTACTTCTGAATTTTCTAAACCTATCTCTTTATTAAATTCCTTGTATGCCATCTTTATCTCATCTGCTAAATCTTTTGGAATCTCTTCTGATTTAATTAGTTCTTGTATAGTTGAACTAGCTTCTTGTAGTTCAATAGAATCTTCTACATCTAAATTTTCAATTTTTTCTTTTATCTTTATATTTAATTTTGCTTCTTTAATAAAATGAACATAAGCACCTGCTGTTACACAAAAACCTGGTGGAACATCTAATCCTTTTTGAGTAAGTTCACCTAAATTAGCACCCTTACCACCAACAATTGCTATATCATTTTTGTCAATTTCATTAAACCACTTAATATATTCAAACTTTTTCATCAATAATACCCCCTACTCATATGTTTTTATGGATATAGTATAACACATTTAATTATATGTGTCACTCTATATATATGCTTTTTTTTAAGAAAATTTATTAAAAATAATTAACAATTGATAAAAAACTCTCTATATCTATTATTATAGCAAATCAAAATAATTAACCAAATAAATTTTAGAAAGTTTTGTCATATATTAATGAATATATTTATGAAGTTTAAAATTCAAATAACATTTGTTATTTGAATTTAATTAATAGATTTTGATTTTTTAAGTGCTGCAAACAAAATAACTGATACCACTGCCCCTAGTAAGCCTTGCATTATATTTCCTGGTACAGATGCTAAAGCTGCCTTTGCTCCATACATAAATATCTCTGCAATATAATAACCTGATGCCATAAAAAGTCCACCTATTACAGTAGCTAGTATAGGCATCTTTTTTCCTATACTAGTATCTAATAAAACTCCTGCAAGATAACCTTCTAAACCTTTTACTATAAGTGTTATAGGAGCATAATGAGAATAACCTAATAATAAATCCGCCAATCCTGAACCTACTCCCCCTACTATAAATCCACCTTTTCTACCTAATATCATTGCTGCTAAAAACACTACCATATCTCCCAAGTTTAAATAACCATTCGTTCCCACAGTAGGTATACGAACTGCCATAGTCATTACTGTAGTTAAAGCTATCAACATGGCCAACTTAGTTATTGCTTTAGTATCCATTTCTTTCATTTTCATAATTAACCTCCTTTAAAAGTGTATGGGTTTGTTTATATTTAACTATATAGTGTACCCATCTATAGGGTAGCACTTAACTGGCATTTTTGCAATAGTCTTTATCTTAAATTACTGAAATAAAAAACAGGGTTACTTTACATTTAGGAATGTAAAATAACCCTATTGAGATTTATGCCATCTTTTCCCTTGCTATTTGTTTCTTTACTTTAAGTTTTAATTGTTTTGTTTCTCTCTTAACCAATATATATGCTACTAAACTAGCTAACACATCAGATATTGGATATGACAACCATACACCCATTGCCCCAAGATTAAATACTTTTACTAAAATAACTGCCAAGGGCAACATTACAATTAATTGCCTAAATATAGATACCATTATTGACTTTCTAGCTTTTCCTTGAGCTTGAAAATAAAATATTGATAAATAGTATATACTTATTAAGGGAAATGCTGATATCATTATTCTAAAAGCTAAAGCTGATTGTGTTATTATATCTTTATCCTTTACAAATATAGACATTAACTGAGTTGCAAAGACTAACCCTATACCCCACATTATCACTGAAGTTATAAAGGCATATTTTCTAGTCTTTTCCATAACACTCTTAAGCCTTTTAAAATCATTTGCACCCATATTATATGCAGCTATTGGCTGCATAGCTGAAGCAATACCAAACATAGTTATAAAAAGAAACATATAAACCTTGGATATAACTCCAAATACTATTATCCCACTATCTCCTACTGCACTAGCAAGAAGATTGTTTAGTACTGCCATCAATATACCATCTTCTGCTTCTATTATAAAGGCAGACAAACCTACAAATATAATAGGAATAAATATATTTCTATTTAATCTTATTCCATTAGGTATTTTATATTCTCTCTTTATTTTAGAATAATGATAATAAGCATATAAAAATCCTATTATTTGAGATGTAGTAGTAGCTATTGCTGCACCTTTTACACCTATTTCTAAATTATATACTAATATAAAGTCTAATATTACGTTTACCGTTGCACCTATACTAGTGCTTATAATAGAAACTCTACTATTGCCAAAGGTAATCAATATTTTAGATATAAATATTGTTAGACTTAAAAATAAAGAACCAAAGATTATTATATTTAAATATTCCTTAGCATAAATTAAAATTTGCCCACTTGCTCCTAGTTTTTTAAGTATTGTTTCTGAAAACAAATAAACTAGCATTGTAATTATAAGCATCAATATTAAAGATAATGAAAAACCATTTCTTATAACTTCTATAGATTTTTCTTTATTTTCTTCTCCATTTGAACGTGATAATGCTGTAGATGTCCCTATTGCTATCATTATACTAAGTGCTATTATTATTCTTTGGATAGGAAAAACAACTACTAAAGCACCTATACCATGACCACCTACATTTCTACCTATAAATATGGTATCAACCATATTGTAAAGCTCTGATACTAAAAACGAAATTATCATTGGAATAGAAAATTTTAATAGAAGCTTGCCTATTTTTTCTTCTCCAAATAACTTGTTACTTTGACCCATAACTAAACCTCCATTTATCTAATATTACTATATTATCATAAATGGAGGTTTTTATCTATTTACATATTTATCTATTATTCTATTTCTTTTAAGAATTCTCTATGATGAAGTCCAACAAGATCTATAATCGGTAATGAAAATATAATTCCAGTTCCCGGTTTTTTAAGCTCTCCTGCTTCTATTACTGCTTTCATAGTTTCTTTATATTCCTTTTCATTTGCCAGCATCAATATTATTTCTTTAGATGACTCTACATTGATTTGTAAAAACTTTTTTACCTCTGATTCTCCTGTACCTCTACCATAAAATATAGTAGCACCAGTAACTCCAGCTTTTTTTGCTTCTTTTACTACTTTATCTGCTTTTCCTCTTTCTACTATTGTAACTATACATCTTATATCAAGCACATTATCACTCCTTAAAATCTAGTTAATACTCCTAATGTTAACACAGAAATCATTGCTCCTATAGAAGTCAATCCTACTATTCCAAATCCTGACAGCAGTGGATCCGCACCTTCTATTATGCCTGCCAATCCTACTGCCAATAGCATATTCAAAGGAATATTTACAGGGCCTGTAGTTGCACTACCTGCATCCATTGCTACTGAAGCAAAAGGTTCTGGTGCAAGGAAAATCAGTATCAATATTATAACTAATAATGGTGCTATTATCTTTATATATGGAATATCCATAAGTATCTTAAATATACCTATACCCATTCCTAATCCAAAGCCTATAGCAACTGCGTGTACCAAAACCTTCTGAGAAATAACTCCTACAGATATTTCTTCTACTTGAGCAGCCAAAACCCTAAGAGCTGGTTCTACTAAGGTCCCAAAATATCCAATTATGAAGGCTGTAAATACTATTAACCATTTCTTTTCTATAATGACTAAATTTCTACCTACAGATTCTCCTAAGGGCAATAAACTCATAGAAGTCCCTTTTAAAAACAAATGTAAACCTAATACAGCAAAAACAAACCCAAGAAGAAACTCCCTTATATCATATATTGGTTTTTTTAATATAAAAACCTGAAATAATACTAATACTAGAGTCAGAGGTATTATGCTTTTAGCGGTTTCCCATAACTCTCCTACCACTGCTATTAATTTCATGATAAATCTACTCCTTTATTTTATATAATATTGTTTAATTGTTTTATTAACATATATCTATTATACTATATATCTAAGAAACTATCTTTTAATACAAGATTTAAATAATAAATGGAGGTAATTACTATGGAAAAAAAACGATACGTCCCAGAAGTAAAATCAATTTTAAGATCAAGAATAATTGAAGTTCCACCAGCTATATACAAGGCTACAGGTGTTAAAATCTTAGGTACTAGGATTAAGTCCTTATTATTTACCTCTGATGTTGCTATTATAAAAAACAATAATGCTGGTTCTATAATGGCTGTATACCCATTTACTCCTCAACTATCTATAATACATTCTATTCTAGAGGTTGCTTCAGTTCCTGTATTTGTAGGTGTTGGCGGTGGGTTAACTACAGGAAGTAGATCTATAGCTATAGCTCTTCAAGCAGAGCTTATGGGTGCATATGGTGTTGTAGTAAATGCGCCTATAGCCAATGAAATTATTAAAGAAATGAAAAATACAATAGATATACCCATAATCGCAACCATTGGATCTAGATATGATGATTATATAGGCAAAGTAGAAGCAGGTGCCCACATATTAAATATCTCTGGTGGTATTAATACTGTCCCATTAGTTAAACAAATAAGAACAGAACTAGGTAACGAATTCCCTATTATTGCCACTGGTGGACCTACTGAAGAATCAATACTTGCAACTATAGAAGCAGGTGCTAATGCTATAACTTACACCCCTCCTACTAGTGCTGAAATTTTTGCAGGTGTTATGGAAAAATACAGACATAAAAAAGCAGATGAATAGATAAATAAAGGACATATTACTCTATGTCCTTTTTCTTTTTTCTTAAAAACTTCCATTTGCTTTCACTTGTTATTACAGAAATCAAAATAATTGAAGCTCCTATAACAAATCTTAAAGTTACAGGATCATTTAAAAGTATAACTCCGAATATACTTCCAAACAAAGACTCTAAGCTTAATATAATAGCCGTATGAGTAGATGAAGTGTATTTTTGAGCTACAGTTTGTATTAAAAAAGCTATCATTGAACTAAATACTGCTAAATATAATATTGGAAACAAAGCACTAGAATCTAGAGATATATTTGTTCCTTCGAATATCAATGCACAAATTAAAGATAATATTCCTGTAACTAATAATTGTACAACAGATATAACATAGGGATTAGATTTCATAGCAAAATATCCTGTAGCCGATACATGCAAAGCAAACATCACTGCAGATATTAACGTTAAAGTTTCACCATATCCAAGTCCTAAGTTTTTTTCTAAACTTAATATTCCAATACCTATTAAACATAAAAATGCTGCTACAACTTCAAATTTATTAGGTTTTATCTTTGAAATCATCCAATAAATAAAAGGTACCATAACCACATATGTAGAGGTAATAAAAGCTTGTTTACTTGCTTCTGTATACTGTAATCCTTCAGTTTGAACAGCAAATCCTAAAAATAAAAAGACTCCGATAAGAATACCTGATTTTATATCATCTTTAGTTGCTTTTAATAATTTTTTATACAAAATAATAGCTAATAAAACTCCAGCTATAATAAATCTATAGGCATTTAAATAAAATGGTGTTACAACATCTAAAGTATTTTTTATAATTACAAATCCAGAACCCCATATTATAGCTACTATAAGTAAAGCCAAATCTGCATATAAAACTCTTTTTTTCTCCAATTTATAGCCCCCCTTTCTTTTTAGTATCATAACATAAAAGCCTAATATAGTGAAGAAAATTATATTGTTAATAATTTATTATAAGAACTTATTGACATTCTTTACTTTCTATTGTAAACTATGTTTACTATAAAGGTTTACAATGGAGGTCAAAATGAAAATATCTACAAAAGAAATGTCTATAGTAGCTGTATTTACTAGTCTTACTGCTATTGGAGCAGGTATCAGCATACCTTTAGGTGAAGTGCCTATTACTATGCAAAGTTTATTTGTTATTTTATCTGGTCTTATTTTAGGACCAAAACTTGGAGCCCTTTCTCAAATCATCTACATAATCCTAGGCTTAATAGGAATACCAATATTCGCAGGTTTTACAGGGGGGCCACAAAGTATTATGAAACCTAGCTTTGGATTTGTTATTGCCTTTGTATTTGCAGCTTATATTGTAGGTAAGCTTTCTCATTCAAGTAAATATTTAAGCAAAAAGAGGATTTGGATTGCTTCATTATTAGGTACAATTACACTCTACTTAATTGGAATCCCCTATATGTATTATATGCTTAATATTGTTATGGGAAAGGGGCTATCTTTTAACACTATAATGAAAATAGGATGTATTATATTTTTACCTGGAGACTTTTTAAAATTCATTATAGCTTCAGTAATTGCAATAAAAACTTTAAATGTAATCTCTATAGAAAGTCTATAGAAGAAAAAACAGGACTTTACTAAGGTAAAGTCCTGTTTTTTCTTCTATTGTTTTGTTCTATTGTTCTTGTTGACTTAGTTGTGTGTTTCCTATAGGCATAAGTTTACCAAGTAAAGCCCCAAGTATAGCTGGTACTACCCAGGGTAAATCCCATGAAGCTAAAGGTAAATATCCTATTATTTGTGTGGCAAGAGACCACACACCAAACATACTTAATATTTCTAATGTGCTAACAATTAATGTTGCAGATATAGCATATCTATAAATATTTTTATTTGCTTCTCCTTTAATTATAATAGTTAAAAGTATCATAACTATCACAACTGGATACATAAATATAAGTATTGGTTCTGAAAATTTAACTATAGATTCTACACCCTTAACAGACATCAAACCACTAAATACAGTGGTAGCAATTACTATCCACTGATACTTTAACTTTCCCTTTGAAATACTGCTAAAGTACTGACCTACAGTAGCTACTAAACCTACCGTAGTAGTTAAACAGGCTAATGAAACTACTATTCCTAAACCTATTTCTCCGTATTTATGTAAAGAATTATTAGCTATATTCATAATTAAATCTACTTTTTCTATATTTTCAGGAAATAATGAACTTCCCGTTGCACCTAAATATCCTAACCCTCCATATACAATAGCTAGTCCAGTTACTGCTACTAGGCCTGCCTTTGTTGTCATCTTTATTTGTTCTTTAGTATCACTATATCCACCTTCTATTAAAGACAATATAACCATACTTCCAAATAGTATTGATGCTAATGCATCCATTGTCTGATATCCAGTAATAAATCCCTCTGAAAAAGGTCTAGCTAAATCTGTTGAGTTAGGAATTCCCATTGGATCAAATATTCCTTTAATTATAATTGCTCCTAATAATATCAATAATACCGGTGTTAATAATTTAGCTATTCTATCCATTACATTACTTGGTTTTATTACTAAAAATAAACTTATTCCAAAATATATTATAGCAAATAATATAGGACTTATCTTTGGCATAGTAGGTAATATTGCCATTTCATATGCAGTAGCACCAGTACGAGGAATTGCTAACAATGGTCCTATCGCTAAAACAACTGTTATTCCTAGAAATTTACTAAATAAAGGTGACACTCTCCTACCTAGTTTGTCAACATCTCCACCAGCTTTAGCACAAGCAATTACTCCCATAAGTGGCAATCCTATTCCTGTAATAAAAAATCCTATCATAGCCCAACTCCAATTGTTTCCTGCCAATAATCCTAGGAATGGAGGAAATATTAGATTTCCGGCCCCAAAAAACATAGCAAATAAAGCTACGCCTAATACAAATACATCATTCTTCCTTTTACTCATCATAAGCCTCCTTGTAATTCTTTTTTATCGTATAACATGTTATTATATCACAAATTTGAAATTGTTCAATAGAAATTATCAAACAATTCACTTATTTCTTTATATATATCCTTCTAATCCTCTTATGGAAACTTCTCCAGAATAAATATTTTCTCTTATACCTTGAAAGTCTACAATGAGTTCCCCTGAATCGCTAATACCCAATGCCAAACCTCTTCTAGTTTCTTTACCCCTTATTACATTAATTTTTTTGCCTAAGATTGCTGAGTTTTTCCTACATATATCTATAGTATTTGACAAATCATCATTATCTATAAAATCTAAATATAATTTCTCCAGTTCATTTAATATATTTGCCATAAGACTCTTTCTATTTATAGTTTTTCCCTCTTCAATATTAATTGATGTAGCCTTATCTTTTAGTTCTTCTGGTATGTCATTCTTGTTTAGGTTTACATTGATTCCAATACCCATTACTAAATAATCCACCATATTTAATTGTCCACTCATCTCCGTAAGTATTCCACAAAGCTTTTTCCCATTTATCAAAATATCATTTGGCCATTTAATTTCTGATTTTATGCCAATCTTTAATAAAGCATTATTTACTGCCGCTGCACCTATCAAGGTTGTTTTAGAGGCCTTCATAGGCTCAATGTCAGGTTTAAGTATAATACTCATATATATGCCTTTGGATTTTGGAGATATCCATTCTCTACCCAGTCTACCCTTTCCTTGACTCTGTTCTTCTGCAACTACGACTGTACCTTCTTTTTTTGTTAAAGCCAAGTCCATTGCCTTTTTATTAGTAGAATCTATGGAATCATAATAATATATATTTCTTCCTATTTTAGATGTCTTTAAATCCTTTTTTATTTCTTCATAAGTTAGTATATCCGGAGACGAAGTTAGTTTGTATCCTTTTCCAGATACAGACTCTATAATATATCCATCTTCTTTTAAAGCTTTCATATGTTTCCATATACCTGCCCTAGTCATATTAAATTCATCAGAAAGCTTTTCTCCTGAAATAAATTCATGATTTTCCTTTAGTAAATTAAGTATTTTACTTTTCAAATTATCACCCATCCTTATAAAAAAGCAACAGTATAGTTGCCTACTGTCGCATCTTTATATTAGTTCTTTAAGTTTTCCAACAACTTTATACTTTGTATTCTTAAGTTCTTCAATATTCCTTGTACCAAGTAAAGTCATTATTATTCTAACCTTATATATTGTACTCTCTAGATAATCTTTGGTATTCTCATATCCACCATGAAGTATATAAGATAATATCTCTCCAGATATACCAGCTATATCTCCCCCAATAATTAAGGATTTTACAATATCTATACTATCTCTTATACCTCCACTGGCTATTAGATTTAAGTCCTTTGGCAATTCTCTAGACTTTATCAATGCCAAAGCTGTAGGTATACCCCAATCATATAATTCCGAAAAATCCATATCATTATTTCTAATATTTTCAATTTCTATAAAATTAGTTCCTCCAGAACCAGATACATCTATATTTCTAACTCCTACATCATATAATTTTGAAGCTACATCTTTAGATATGCCAAAACCAACTTCCTTAACTATAACTGGCTTGTCTATATTCTTTACAATATTAGCTATATTATTTAAGATTCCTTTGAAATCCTTGTCTCCTTCTAACATAACTGCTTCTTGTGCAGGATTTAGATGCAATTGTATACCATCTGCCTTTATCATGTCTAAAGCGCATTGAACATCTTCTAATTTAGCCTGGGCATTTAAATTAGCTATGACCAAACCTTCACTTCCCATAGTTTCTCTAACAATTTTAAAGCTTTCCCTACACTTTTCATCTTCACATAAGGCTATTGTTTGAGAACCTACTGCCATTGGAATATTGAAATCTTTAGCAATAGTTGCCAATTCCTTGTTTATCTCCCAAGCAAAATCTGTACCTCCTGTCATTGCATTAATAATAATAGGAAAATCAATTTTTTTGCCCAAAAACATAGTTTCAGTGCTTATATCACTTAATCCTAAATCAGGAAGTGCATTATGCTCTATAAATATATCTTCCAATAGGGTATTACCTTTAAAAGTTGTTCTTAAATAGTTTTCTACATGTTCTTTCTTTCTTGCTTTTCTCACTTTTTCACCCCTATCTATTAATCTAATAAATAGTTTACAAACATATTTTATTGCTTTTGTTCCGTATATATTATATATCCAATAATCTATTTTTGCAATTTTTTTATCTTTTCCTGCAAAAGTAGCCCTTTTCTATTGAATCTATCTTTTTTCATCATTATACCCCTTATATATATAAGTATACATAAAATAATACTACATATATGAAGTAATTTCAATTGGTAATATTTTAATTTTTCTCATAAAAAAAGAGAGTTAATACTCTCTTTTTACTAATTTAACATATAATCTTTTAAGTGTTCTTCAACTAATTCTTCAGTTTCAGTTTCATCATATATATAATATGATATACCATTTATCATTTTAGGTTCTCCTGGTATAGTATAAGTGTTCATCTTATCCATATCTATTTTATTAACTGAAGATGCTCCCTTTAATATAGTGGTTAAGGGAATATTAGTTTCTACGTTCTTATAATATTCTTCTATCAATTTAGGTATTTTAAATATATTTTTCGGTACTAGCGTTTGTTTAACAACTTCTTTCATAAAGTATTGTTGAGCCTTAACCCTTCCTAAATCTCCATCAGGATATCTTCTAAACCTTAAAAAGTCATGGGCTTCTTGTCCATATAATCTCTGCATTCCAGGTTGTAAGTCTATATTAAGTGCAGGCTTTGCATATGGATCTCGATACTTCATCCTTACAGGTACATCTATATCTACTCCATCAATTGACTCTACTATTCCTTTTACAACTTGATAGTCTACTTTTACATAATGGTCAAGATCAATATTTAAAAATTCTCTTACAGTCCTTATAGATAACTCTGGTCCTCCAAAGGCATGGGCATGGTTTATCTTGTCCCTCTTACCTTTTATCAATACCCTAGTATCTCTTGGTATGGAAATCAAATCTATATTTCCATCTTTAAAGTTAACTTTAGCAAGCATCATAGTATCTGTTCTAGTTCCCTTTGATTTAGTTACATCATTTGCGTCTATCCCCATAAGTAAAAACAATAATTCATTTTTATGTTTTGGTTGTTTTAAATCATCTTGATCTATAACTGTACCATCTGTAGCTATAATGGAATTATTATTTGAAAGTAAAAATTCATCTGCTAAAAAAAATATCAGCCCAAAACATATTAAAGATATTAAAAAAGATAAAATAAATTTTTTCATCATTACACCTCTGTCATTTAAGTATACATTAAATAATACTACATATATAGTATTATTACAATTAAAATGTCAATAAAATTATTTACAATTTGGATACATTTATATAAATAAAAAACCAAGAGACATAAAAAGTCCCTCAGTTTTTAAATTAAATCAAAATATTATATGTGCAGCTAAAGCGATGATTGGTAATGTTACTAAAGTTCTTTGAATAAATATAATAAATAATTCTCCTACATTTACAGGTATTTTTGACCCTAATATAACTGCTCCAACTTCTGATAAATATATGAGCTGTGTAACAGATACTCCAGCTATTACAAATCTAGTTAATTCACTTTCTATACTAGCACCTATTACAGAAGGTAAAAACATATCGGCAAATCCTATAATCATAGTTTGACTAGCTTCTGCTGCAAAAGGTACTCTTAAAAAATTTAGTATAGGAATAAAAGGCATCCCTAACCAACTAAAAACAGGTGTAAATTCTGCTAATATGGTAGCAATTGTACCAAAAGCCATAATTACTGGCAAAACTCCTATCCACATTTCAAGAACATTGTGAACACCACTCTTAACAAATTTAACAAAATCTGTACTTCCCTTTGCTTTTTGAACCGCCTGATCAAGGCCCCAAGTATATGGAGTATATCCTTCAGGTACATTTTCCATGCTTTCTCTATCAATTTCTTTTATATAATCATCCTTTTTCCTGGATAATGGTGGAATCCTAGGCACTATAACTGCCGCTATAACTCCTGCTAACATTATAACTAAATAATAAGGTACAAAATACTGTTCAAGACCCACTTCTCCCAAAACAACTAAGGAAAAAGTAATTGATACCGCAGAAAAGGTAGTCGCTATAACAGATGCTTCCCTAGTAGAATAATATCCTTCCTCATATTGAGTATTTGTAAGTAATACTCCTATTGTACCATCTCCTAACCAAGATGTTATACAATCTATAGATGACCTTCCTGGAAGTTTAAATATTGGTCTCATTATTGGAGTCATCATTGAACCAACAAATTCTAACAAACCAAAATCTAGTAATAAAGGTAATAAAAATGCTGCAAATAAAAATATTGTTAATAAAGTTGTTAAAAGACCATACAGTAAAAGACCTCCTGTATCTCCATACCAAATCCATTCAGGTCCTATTTTAAAATAAGTTAAAACAACAAACATCATACCTACCAATCTAACTATAAACCAAAAATTACTTACATCAAATAGACCTTTCAATCCCTTTGATTTTTCCATAAATCCTGGCTTACTAACCTTATAAATAATAGTAAATATTCCAGTTAATGCAATTAGTATAGTAATAATTGTTGGTAATGTATTTTCTAAAACTCCTGCTAATAAATCAGATAATATTGCTACTAAAATTGTGTAATCCCCCTGAAATTTTACTGGTACCATAAAAAACAAGATACCTATTAAAGAGGGAATTATAAATCTCAAATAATCCTTCATTGAGTATTTACTTTTATTGTTACCCGACATAAGACTCCTCCTCTCAATTTTTAAGTACTTCTAGCTTATTGTACTTATCTTCCCTTCTGACTTTAATTATATTATTTTCCAGAAAAAGAACTTTGTTTTACAAAGCATATATTAAATAAATCTATTAAGTATTGTATACCTTTTCATTAATCTTTTCAAATAATGATGAAAAATAATTAAATAAAAAAATACTCCATTTGGAGTATTTTCTATTTAGCATTTACTAATAAGGTTAATGCTTCTTCTACTAATAAATCTGCATTATTTAATACATCCTTATCTATTATCTTTTTATTTTTTCCTATTACATTAACATACTTACCTGATATAAATGCTGTTACTGTATCTCCTGTACTTCCTGTATTTACATAACTGTCCAATACATCCTTTTTGATTTTCCTTGTATCTTTATCATATATCAAGCTATTAGGAAGTCCTGATAAATAAGTATTTAATTTGTTTTCATACATTTTTTCTACTTCTTTATGATATTTGCCGCCTGCATATTTTTCAAGATACTCTTCAGTTTTTATTATTAGTTTAACTAAGTCATCAAAACTTATAACAAGTGCATCATCTGATATGATTACTTGGTTAGAATCCATGGCCTTTAATTTTATATAATCAGCTACTTCTGCTGATACATAGTCATTATACTTTTTTATATTTTCATAATCAACTATTGGATAATATTTATCTCCTGAAATTTCTAATTTATAATTATCATCTATTAATTCTTTTACTAGTTTTCTTAATTTTTTATCTTTTATATCTTCTATCTTATCTTCAGGAAAATATTCTTGACTTGATAACTTTACAAGCTTTCCATTGTCTAATTTGGCTAAGCTGTCCATCGAATCTTCTTTAGATTTCTCTAATTTATCTATTAATCCTGTAATCATTTGATCTGCTTCTATAGATGTAACGTTTTTTATGTTTTTATCTATAAAGCTTACTAACTCCTTTGTCTCTGCCTTATTTTCTAAAATTTCATTAAATTTATTTACTATTTCTTCACTTGTCTTAGGTTCATCATCATTGTCTTCTTCATTACCTTCTACTTCATCCACTGAATCTCCATTGTCAGTAAGTACCTCTCCATCATCTTTTTTACATCCAAAAAGAGTTAAAGATAATACTAATACTAGTATAGTAAATAAGTACATAAACTTTTTCATATAATAATCCTCCTTTGTATTCTATAAAACACTTATACCCTAATTACAACAAATCACATGCGTTAAATATTTACAATAATATTACAATCTGCTTTTATACAATAAAAAGGCCTCTAAAGAGACCTTTTTATTGCACAGAACTATTCTATAAATTCATTATTTTTAACTTTCCTAGTTTGTTTCTTAAACCAATCCTTACCCTCTATAGCTCTTGTAACCATCATAGATGCAACAACATCACCTGTTGCATTAACCATAGTTGCAGGTGGATCTACTAAAAATCCTATAGTAGCTACTATAGGGAAAGCTTCTGGTGGAAAGCCGTATATAGTTACAATCAGCATTTCTCCAATTAATCCTCCTCCAGGTACTCCAGACATAACAACCCCACCTAGAATTGCAATGAAGAATGCTGTTACATATGTGCCTATACCTGAAAACTCCTGTCCAAACACACCAAATAAGAATGCTATTTTTAATATACTAGATAATGCAGTACCATCCATGTGCATAGTAGCACCTATGGGTAGTACGATTTCTCTAATATCTTTAGGTACTCCTGTTCGTCTTGCAGCTTCTAAATTCACAGGTAAAGATGCTATAGAACTACCTGTAGCTAGAGAAGTAACTGCAGGACTTAAAATATATTTAAAAAATGTTTTTGTCCCTTCTTTTCCAGCAGCCCAATAAGAATATATTGAAAATGCTACAAAGAAATATATAATACATAATGGATAATAAACAATCATAGATCTTAGATATGAACCTAAAAGCTGAGGCCCATATTCAGCAACTAAAGTCGCAAAATAAGCACCTAATCCTATTGGTGCATATAGCATAATAATGCTAACCATTTTCATCATTACTTTGTTAAGAGAGTCTAATGCATTTGCTATCTTATTATTTTTATCACTAGTTAAACTTACACACAATCCAAATAAAATAGAAAATATTATTAAAGGCAGCATATGCTCCTTGGAAAGTAGCTTTGGAAAATCATCAACAGTAAAAGCATCTACTATAGCTGTCCCAAGATCAATTTCCTCAAGTACTCCAGCTTCCATAACTATATTTATTCCTTGAGCAGGTGGAAATATCTTTACTGCAATAATAATCACAATAGCAGCTATGCCTCCTGTAATAAAGAATATTAAGAACATACTTCCTAATATTTTACCTAATCTCTTCATATTAAGCATATTACCTACTGCACTACTAATACTTAAAAATACTAAAGGTGTAACTGCTGCAAACATAAGGTTAATAAATAATTCTCCTAAAGGTGCTACTACCTTAGCTTTTTCACCAAAAATCAAGCCCGCAATAGAACCAATAATAATACCTGCTAAAAGAATTATCGGGAAACGATAATTTTTCCATAAAGAATTCTTTTTAATAGTTGTCATTCTTATTCCTCCATTTCATTTTGGTATACAATATTTTTTGCTAGGATTCATTACATAATAAACCTAATACTCCAGCTCTTCATCCATTACCTCCCCTTCTGAAACTATATTTGTAGGACCAGTTAGATAAATTTCTGCTGTATTCTCTCCTTTAAGCTTAACTTCTACAGACAACTTTCCACCAGAAGTATTAATAATTGTTGAATTAGATGTTCTATCCATAAGTCTTAATATAAAAGCTACAGAACCTGACCCAGTTCCACAAGCAAGTGTAAAGTCTTCTACTCCTCTTTCAAAAGTCTTAACGAAAACTTCCCCATTTTTTTTCATTTGATAAAAGTTTATATTTGCACCCTTCAGAAATGCTTCATGATAACGCAATTTATTACCTAAATCCCATAGTTTTTCTGTTGAAAATTCTTCTATATTATCACATTTAACTACTCCATGGGGCAATCCAGGATTTCCAAGTTCTACATAAGAACACTCATACTCAACTCCATCTACAATCAAATTATAATGCAATTTAACTAAAGTTGGTGGATTTAGCATAACCTTATAAGTACGCTTGCTTTGACGCCATCCTTTTACTATTCCTGACTTCGTTTCAATTGTCTGTGTATCACTAGCAAGCCCTTTTTCATATCCATATCTAGCAATACATCTAGCCCCATTACCACACATTTCTCCAATACTTCCATCTGCATTATAGAAATGCATTCTGAAATCTCCACCTACTTCCGCCTTATCAACAACCATTAACCCATCTGCACCAATAGATAGTCTTCTTCGACATAAACGTTTAGAAATATGAGTAAAATCATCAATAGGTAACTTTTCTTCAATATTATTTATAACTATAAAATCATTCCCTGCTCCATGTAACTTTGTATATTTCATAACAATCTCCCTTTTATTAAAATATTTTATTTTATATAAAAATCTTAAATTAAAGTATTTAATATAGTTAGTTAGCCAGATATATAGGAGATAAAAGCAATGAATTTTATCCTCTATATAAATTATTAATAATATTAATTTTAAAACTTATGTTGCTCAAAATTTCAGACTATAAATCATTCCTCAATAAATCTTTATAAGTTTCTCTCTTAACTATTATCCTATCTTGACCTTCACTTAACATAACTACAGCAGGTCTAGGAATTCTGTTATAATTACTTGACATAGAATAGTTATACGCTCCTGTTGATAATACAGCTAAGATATCTCCTCTTTCAATCTTTGGAACTTTTAAATCCCAAATCAATATATCTCCTGTCTCACAACACTTACCAGCTATAGTAACCTCATCCTTTAATTCCTCTTGTAATTTATTGGCAACAATCCCTTCATATTTTGCTTCATACAAACTTGGCCTTGGATTATCTGGCATGCCTCCATCTATAGATACATATGTCCTTACTCCTGGAATTTCTTTAATAGAACCAATAGTATAAAGAGTTATTCCTGCTTCTCCAGCTATCCATCTACCAGGCTCTATTATAATAGTAGGCCTTTCTAAATTATATTTTTTAATATTCATATCTATTAATTTTATTATTTCATCTGTGAAGTAAGCTAAAGGCTTTCTTTGTTCTTTACTTGCATACTTAATCCCATATCCACCACCAGTATTTAACTCCTTAGTTATAAATCCAAATTCATTTTTAACATCCCTCATTAAATTAGTAATTATTTCAATTGCCTTTAAATGACTTTTATTACTAAATATTTGCGATCCTACATGAAAATGAAATCCCATTAATTCAATATTTTTCATACTATTTACTTTATCCATTGCCTCTTTAATACTATCTTTATTTAAAGGAATACCAAATTTAGAATCCACTTGACCGGTTTGAATATATCTGTGAGTCTCGCTATCTACACCTGGGCTAATTCTAAATAGTATCTTTACATTTTTATTAAATTTTTCACCTACATCTTGAATTAAATCTAGTTCGGATATATTATCAACAACAAATCTCCCTACATCATGTTTAATACCTAATTCAACCTCACTTAAAGTTTTATTATTTCCATGAAATATTACTTTTTCCATAGGGAATCCTGCCTCTATTGCAGTATATAATTCTCCTCCAGAGACTACATCCATACCTATACCTTCTCTTTTTATAATTCTTGCCATTTCCTTAGTTAAAAAAGCTTTACTTGCATAAACTGCTTTGGTCTTAGGATGTTTAGTTAAAAAATCATCCCTTATTTCTTTACATCTATCCTTTATATAATCTTCAGACATTACATATAAGGGTGTCCCATACTTCTTTGCTAGCTTTACAGTGTCACATCCTGCAAATATATAGTTTTTCATTTTATTACTACTCCTTTCTTTAGTTAATTCCTTCACTCATATATACAAGCAATTAACATGCCAAGATAGCAAATCCTTATATGCTAGCACTTATCCTTCTGTTGATTTGAATTATCACATATATTTTCCTTGTTTCCGTAGTATTTTCCTACTTTCAGGAATATATAACAAGATTATTACAATAAATTCATTTAATACTTTTTAAAGTATCCTATCTATTAAGTACTATTATAATTGAAACAGGCCATAGAACTTTTGCTCTTTGGCCTGTTTTATTACTTAAATTATTTTTAGATAATCTTTATATTCTACATTGGAACACAAATAATTTTACCTACTACAAAATCATTTGGTCTTAAGTTTGGATTGATCTTCATCAATTCTTCTACTGTTATGTTATATTTCCTAGCTAAATATATTACTGTCAATTCATTTCCTGCTACATCATTTGAAGTTATTTCATATTGCTTCGCTCCTCTGGGACAGGGACAACCCCAATCCTTATGAGGCATTATACATAATTTCTGACCTGTTGCTAATTTATCCAAATCAACGTTTGGATTAGCTTTCATCAGATCCATTATTGATATATGAAATCTTAAAAGAATAGTAACTATATCGTCATTTGCCCTAACTTCATATATTGTTCCTCCTGGACATGTTATTGGTGGAGGCCCCATCCTGGGAATACAAAGCACTTGACCTATTCTTAAATTATCTGGATCAACTCCTGGGTTAGCAGCCATAAGTCTGCCCACTGTTATATTAAACATCACTGCGATACTATAAAAGCTATCCCCTGGCCTTACTGTATAATATACTCCATCGCATGGAGGCATTGGTGTTTCATCCCTCGGAATACATATCATCTGACCTATTTGTAAATTGTTAGGATTCAATCCTGGATTTACTCTTAATATAGCTTCTACTGTTGTATTATATTTATTAGCTAAATTATAAATACTATCTCCTGCCTTAATAGTATATTCAAATGTTCCTACTGGACATCTTGGTTTTGGAGGAGTTTGACCTGGTATGCAAATACTTTGGCCAACTCTAAGGTTATTAGGATCTAATCCTGGATTTACTCTCAATATAGCTTCTACTGTTGTATTATATTTCATTGCTAGATTATAAATAGTATCTCCAGACCTTATAGTATATTCAAATGTTCCTACTGGACATCTTGGTCCTGGTCCTGATCCTGATTCAGGTATACATATTCTTTGACCTATTTGTAAATTATTAGGATTTATTCCTGGGTTTACTCTCAATATAGCTTCTACTGTTGTATTATATTTCATTGCTAACTTGTAGATCGTATCTCCAGATTTAATAGTATACTCAAATGTTCCTCTTGGACAATTTGGTCCTGGTCCTGGTCCCGGAACTCTTCCAGGTATACAAATTTGCTGACCAATTTTTAAATTATTAGGATCTATTCCTGTATTTAGCCTCATTATTGCTTCTACTGTTGTATTATATGTTATGGCTAATTTGTATAGTGTATCTCCAGATTTAATGGTATAGGAAAAACTTCCACTAGGACAACTTCTACATGTTTCATAATTTTTCATACTTACCCACCCTTCTTTCATTATTCTTTACACTAATATAGTATGCAAAAGTTTAAATAAGGGTGACTGGAGATAATTTTAAATATTTAAATATTTTTATTTTACTGATCCTTCAAGTATCGTAAGTTCCTTTTTATCTGCATCAAGTCTAGCCCTTACTCCAAAAGCTAGGCTTACCATAGGATCACAGTGCCCTGCTTGAAGATTGTATATAGTAGGTTTAGACTTTGGTATATGATCATGGAATATTTGTTCTAAAGTTAGAGACTCTGAGTGCTTGCTAACTTCACAATTTTTAAAATCTCCTAATATTATTCCCTCAGCTTCTTGTAATTTTCCTGATAATCTCAATTGATTAATCATTCTATCTATATTGTAAGCATCTTCTCCTACTTCTTCAATAAATAGAATTTTTCCTTTTAAATCTATTTCATATGGAGTTCCTATAGTATCTACAATTAGGGATAAATTTCCTCCTATTATAGTTCCTTCTGCTATTCCACCATTTATTGTTATTATTTTTTCTCCTTCTAGATTTGATATTTTTCCTATTGGCTCAGTGTTCATAATAGACTTCAATAAATTATCTTTTGAAAATGGAGAAAAGTTGTCTATCATATCAGAAACCACCATGGGTCCATGATAAGTAACTAAATTAGATTTTTGATTAAATGCTATATGCAAAGCCGTAATATCACTATATCCAACAAATATTTTTGGATTGTCTTTTATAATATCATAGTCAATTAAATCAAGAATACGAGGACTACCATATCCTCCCCTTAAGGTCATAATTGCATCTACTTGACTATCCTTAAACATTTCATTTATATCATTAGCCCTTATTTCATCAGTTCCTGATAAGTATCCATATCTTTCATATGGACTTTTTCCCATTTTAACTTTAAAACCCAATTCAATTATCTTATCTCGGGCCTTTTCAATGTTTTCTTTTGTTGTAAAACTGGATGGTGCTATTAATCCTATGGTATCTCCTATTTTTAATGCATTTGCTTTAATCAATATTTAACACTCCTATTTAATATTTAATTAAACAAGTGAATTCTTATAACATAATCTTGTTAATTTTATCTCCAATTTATCCTCTATCCAATTATATAAAATATTCTAGTCTCTCTTTTAATATTTCCTTTATCATCTTCTATTTCAAATGTAACTACATGAAACTTTTCTCTAAGTGGTTTTTTTATTCTAAGAAATATACTTGAATTATCTTTATCTAACATAGCTTTATATGAAATTCCATCTACTATTATTTTAGCATTTATTTTATCTGTTTTGCCTTCTATCTTTGCTATTATAGTAGGTCTATTAGTTTCTATTCCTTCTCCCATTTTATATTCTGGAATTATATTTATACTTGAATTAGTTTTTACTGTTATATCATCTGCTTTTTCTTCTACTTTTTTTAATACTCTTAACATGTTTTTCCCTAAAATCTTGTCTATATCTTTATCACTATAATTTCTATTTAATAACTCTTCTCTTATCTTATATATTTCTCCAGAATCTTTAAGGTTTTTGGGCAAACTAGCACCATCAAAATCTGAACCTATACCTACATGGTCTATGCCTATTAAATGTACTGCATAGTCAATGTGATCTATAATATCACTTATATATACATTTTCCGAATTTTTTAAAAATTCCGGATAAAACACTATACCTATTACTCCTCCATTATCAGCTAAGGCTTTTAACTGTTCATCCGTTAAATTTCTATTGTGCGATTTTAGACTGTCTATTCCCGAATGAGAAGCTATAATTGGAGATTTACAAGTATGAATTATATCCCAAAATGTATCCTCATCTATATGAGATACATCAACTATCATACCAAGTTTATTCATTTCTAATACTATCTTTTCTCCTAGTTCTGTAAGACCATCTGATGAAGGAGTTCTCTTTTTATCACCATAAACCTTACTAACTCCTTCACCTAATTTATTTGAATAATTCCATGTAAGTGTTATTACCTTAATTCCTAAATCATTATACTGATTAAGTAATTCTAAAGAATAATCCTTATCTAATGAATATGCTCCTTCTATAGTAGGCACTGCTGCTATTTTCCCTTTTTCAATTGTTTCTATTATTTCTTTTAAACTTTTAGTGATTTTAAATGTATCAAGATTATTCTTTTCTGTAAAGTATAATCCATTTATGAGTGATAACGTTCTACTTATACTTTTATCTGTGTCTTCTCCATAACCTTCAGTAAATGCCGAAAAAAAAGGAATATTTAATCCACCTTTTTTAAGCTTAGGTATGTCTATTTGAAAAGAAGTACTTTCTCCTAAATCAATTTTAGGCAACCAACTTTCATCGTCTACTACATTTAACATTGCATCATTGTGACTATCTACAATTATTGGATTTTTAGGTATACTGTCTAAATCATCAAGATTATAGTTCAAATTAAACACTCCTCAAATACTTATAATTATTTTTTATTATCTTATATTGTATATTTTTAATTTATCGTATAATGTAGTTTTGCTTATATTTAAAGCTTTCATTGTTTCTTTCTTATCACCATTATAAAGTAACAATGTTTTTTCTATTACTCTTTTTTCTTGTTCTTGTAAGAAATCCTTTAAAGATAATACTTTCTTGCTAATATTTTTATTTCTATCAAATTTAACAATTATATGTCTAGACATTATAATATTTCCATCTGCTAAGTTGACAGCTCTTTCCAATATGTTTTCTAATTCCCTTACATTACCAGGCCAATCATATCTTAAAATTAAATTCATTGCCTCAGAGGAAATTCTCTTTTCTTCACATCCTATTTGTTTACATATACGTGGCAATAAAAGGTTTACTAGAGAATTTATATCTTCTTTTCTTTCACTTAAGGGTGGTATCCATATAGGAAATACATTTATCCTATAAAACAAGTCCTCCCTAAATTTTCCATTTAACATTTCCTTTTCTAAATTTTTGTTAGTTGCAGTAATAATACGAACATTTATATTAACCTTATCTACTCCTCCTACTCTATAAAAATTCTTTTCCTGTATAACCTGTAATAACTTAACTTGAAGATTTTGTGGAATATCTCCAATTTCATCTAAAAGTATAGTTCCTCCATTTGCAATTTCGAAGAATCCCTTCTTACCTTCATTTTTAGCACCTGTAAAAGCACCCTTTTCATAGCCAAATAATTCAGATTCTAATAAGTTTTCTGGTATAGCTCCACAATTTACATGTATAAAAGGCTCATCTTTAACTTTGCTATTTTCATGAATTGCTTTGCCAAGTATTGTCTTTCCCGTTCCACTTTCTCCTAGTATTAATACATTAGAATTAGTCTTAGAAGCCTTTAAAGCCATTCTCTTTACATTTTGTATTTCCTTGCTACTACCTACAAAACTTGGAAATGCTTTCTTTAAAATTTCTTCCTCTAATAATTGTTCTTCTGCCTTTTCTAATTTCCTAATCAAATTATCTCTTTCGTCTATAAGTCTTTCTATTTCAGATATATCTTCAACCTTTAATGCGGCTCCTATTCTCTTACCATGATCTTCTATATGTACTAAAGTACATATAGTAGGATATCCATTTATTTCTTCAAACTTATCAACATAACTAATGTTTTTTCCCTTTGCAACTTGGCAAAATTGCTCTATTATAGAATCACTTTTATGAATTTCAAAAATATGTTTCCCTATTACATCTAAAGCTTCTGTATCCTTTCCTTTACCTCTATATTTTTCCTCTTTTAATATGTCATTAATACTTTCATTTCTAGCAGTATATCCTTGAGATTGATAGAATTTCATTTTTTTTGTTAACTTATCTAATATAAGCATATGACCTACTGAATTAATATAATTCATTGTAAATTCTTGTCCTCTTACTGTAATTGTTATATTTCTATTTATAAAATCTATTGTAGCCTTTATATCTACTTGTAAGAAATTTGCTTCTAATCTAAATTTATCTTCTTTATGTCCCTTCTTTAAAACTTTATAGATAGGCTGAATTTTTATATTCTTATTGTACACACCTATTGCAATCAATGTGTCTCCTTTTTCTATATTCTTATCTTTTATTCCAATAATCTCTAATGATTTTCTATCTAGTTTCCCATCATCTTTTCCTAAATCATTATCTGCAATTATAACTATATCTCCTACACTAATTTGTCCCTTACTATGACTTATTTGTTCATAATACCTTATACCAAATATCTCCTTAGCCTTGTTATTATAAATCCGTATTTTTCCTTCACTATCTATGACTATAAAACCTTCAGACATCATATCAGTAAACATTTTTACATGTAGCTCTGAATTAAAATTCATTTAATCATCCTTTAAAATAATTATTTTATTTAGTTATTTTAGATTCTAATAGCCTTAATAAGGTATTTACTTGTAAAATTACTCCTGTTCTTATACATTCTTCATCTACCATAAATGTACTCTTGTGAATTGATGATGTCCAGCCTTTAGATTTGTTTCCACATCCTAAATTATAATATGCAGAATTAGTTTCTTGACAGAAAAATGAAAAGTCATCTGCACCCATACTTGGATATTCTTTAAAAGTAACCTTATTCTTTCCCAATGTATCTTCCGCTGTTTTCTTTAAAACATCCACTACTTCATTATTATTAATAAGAGGTGGGTATCCTTCATCAAATTCTACAAATCCCCTTGCACCATGTGCCTTAGCTGTACTTTCTACTATTTCTTTAATCCTATTTTTCGAAAAAGTTCTAGTATCACTATCTAAAGTTCTCAAGGTTCCCGATATATTAACTTCTTTAGCTATTATATTATTCTTTATACCACCATGAATCTGACCTAATGTGAGGACAACAGAATTAAGTGGTGATGTATTTCTACTTACTAAAGATTGTAAAGCTGTAACAATATATCCTGCAATTACTATAGGATCTATTGACTCTTCTGGATAAGCTGCATGACTAGATTTACCATATATCTTTATTGAAAATTCATTTGTAGCCGCATTAAATGTACCATATTTCAATTCAATATTCCCTGCATCTATATATGGTACTACGTGAAGTCCTAATGTATAACTTACATCAGGATTTTTTAGGACACCTTCCTCAATCATGCTTTTTGCACCACCTATCGTCTCCTCAGCAGGTTGAAAAATTATCTTTACATTACCTTCTAAATCATCTTCCATTTCTTTTAGTATTTTAGCTACCCCAAGATGTATTGTGGTATGAACATCATGACCGCAGGCATGCATAACTCCTTTATTCTGAGACTTAAAATATAGATTATTTTCCTCCTCTACTGGTAATGCATCAATATCTGCCCTAGCAGCCACTGTAATACCTTTCTTTTTACCTCTAATTATTGCTACTAGTCCTGTTTCAGAAATATTCTTTATATGGTCTATATTCCATTTGGTTAAATATTCTGATATCTTGCTGGATGTTCTATATTCCTTTTCACTTAATTCAGGATATTTATGGAAGTCCCTCCTTATGGCTACAAGTTCATCAAATAATTCATCTAGCTTATTCTCCATATTTACGCCTCCCAGTCAATATAATTAATAATATTTATAATTATAAACCCTTTTTATATAAGATATTTTTGTTTTAAAAAACATAACTCCTTCAATTCCTATATTTCATTCTTTAATAAATCTTGATAAGTTTCCCTCTTTACTATTAATCTATCTTTTCCTTCATTTATTATCACTACTGCAGGTCTAGGTATCTTATTATAATTACTTGCCATTGAATAGTTATAAGCCCCTGTTGCTAGAACAGCTAGGGTATCCCCTACTTCTAGCTTTGGAACTTTCAAGTCCCAAATAAGAATATCTCCACTCTCACAACATTTTCCTGCTATGGTCACTTCTTCAGTCAAATCTTCATCTACTTTATTCGCCACTACACTATCATATTTAGCCTGATATAAGCTTGGTCTTGGATTGCCTGGCATTCCCCCATCAATTGAAACATAAGTCCGAACTCCCGGAATTTCTTTTATGGCCCCTATAGTATATAAAGTAATCCCCGCTTCCCCTACAATCCATCTACCAGGTTCTATAATTATTGTAGGCCTTTCTAAATCATATTTTTTAATTTGTCTTTCTATTTCTTCAACTATTGGATCAGTAAAATATGACAATGGCTTTCTCTCCTGATCCCCAGCATATTGAATACCATATCCTCCACCGGTGTTTAATTCTTTTGTTATAAATCTATATTTTTCTTTAACATCTTTCATTAATCCTACAATTATCTTTATTGCCTTTAAATGATTTTTATTATCAAATATTTGAGAACCTACATGAAAATGAAATCCTAATGGTTCAATATTATCCAAAGTTTTTACTTTTTTCATTATTTCTTTAATACTATCTTCATTTAAAGGTATACCAAATTTTGAATCTACCTGGCCAGTTTGAATGTACTTGTGAGTATCACTTTCTATACCTGGACTAATTCTAAATAATATCTTTACTTTTTTATTATATTTATTTCCTGCATATTCAATTAAATCCAACTCTGATGTATTATCTACAATGATTCTCCCCACATTATTTTTAACAGCTAATTCTATTTCATCTATAGACTTATTATTTCCATGAAATATAACATTCTCCATTGGAAAGTCTACTTGTATAAACTGCTTTGCTTTTAGGTATTTACATATAAAGGAGTACCATATTTCCTTCCTAATTTAACAGTATCTAATTCATAAAACATTAAGTACCCATTTAAGCACATCCTCTTATAAAATAGTTTCTATGATTATATATAAGCAATTATCATGCCAAAGCACTAAAGCCTAGTATCTCATACTCAGTTTATCATTTTTTAAATTATCAAACAACTGTTTTCCTATATTTAGTACCTTTTTCCACCTTTTAGGAAAAATAAGTATCAAAAATGGTGCCTGGCACCATTTTTGATACTTATTCACATTATTCTCCTATTTCAATAGCATTTACTGGACATCTTTCCATAGCCTTTATTGCCTTTTCTCTTTGATTTTTATCTATATTTTTTATGGCTACTGCTTTTTTATCTTCTATTCTAAAATATTCACTAGCTATTTTAGAACATAATCCACATCCTATACATGCTCTTTTATTTATTTTTATTTCATCCTTGTCTATTTCATTTTCACTTATAGGGATATCGTCCTTTTTTACTATTTTAGACACTATATATCCCATTATTATTATACCTATTACTGTAAGTATCCATCTAGTTATCATAAATTTAGGGCTTAAAAACTTAGCTTCATTGGCAAGCATTGGTAGCTTTATAACTGCCCAGGCACTCAATATAACTACTATATTTGAAACACTGGCTCCCTTTTTAAAAAGAGTTTTAGCTACTGGAAAGGCTGCATATATTGGTCCTGCAGATACACTGCCCAAAATTAAGGCTATAAATGATCCTTTTAATCCTGATTTTTCTCCTAATGCATTCATTATTAATTTTTTAGGTATCCAAGCATCTATTAAAGCTGTCAAAAGAAATACAACTGGCATAATAATTAGCATTTCCTTTAAATAATAAGCTGTATTACCAATTGCTAAAATCGCATTTTCCGTATTTGTTATAAACAATATTATATATATAGCTAATACACTAAATAGGAATGGATTTTTCTTTAATCTTTTTATCATAATATAACCCCCATTAACATTGAAATTGCAATAGCAAATCCAAAACTTAATAAGTTTCTACTTAGTGCAAACTTTGTACCAAATTCTTTTCTTTCTAAGTTAAATGTAACAAATCCAACCATAGTAAGAGTAGTTAAAAATGAAACTGCTGGCATTATACTAGCTCCCATATCTACCATGGAACCCACTAAAGGAAAAGCTACAAAAGCAGGAATTAATGTTATACTTCCCACTAAAGCTGCAATAACTGTAGCTAAAAATGGATTTGAACCTCCTAAATAGTTTTTTATAGTATCTGGTGGTATCAATGTAAGTATCAAACCTATTAGAAATAATATCCCTAATATTTGAGGCAACATACTTTTCATCATTCCATTTGATTTCTTCATAGAAGCCATAGTTTTACCTTTATCCTTCCTGATAGAAAGAACAAAACAAATCAATGTAATAATCCATAATACAATGGTGAAAATATCCATATAATCTCTCCTTTCAATATTCTTCTTCTATATAATAATATACTTTGATATAATATAAAGTAACTACTGTTACTTTATGGAGGTTTTTTATGAAAATATTAAATTACATTGATTTTCTTCTAGGGATTTCTCTTTTTAGTGGATTTGAAAATAAGGAATTATATACATTATTAAAAAAAGAAAGCTTAATTCAAAGCTTTACAGAAAATGAAATAATATATCTTCAAAACGAAAAAGCTAATACCATGGATATAATCTTAGAGGGAAATATCATCATACAAAATATAGATGCTAAAGGAAATATTCTTTCGATAACTTCCTTAAGTCAAGGAGATATGCTAGGCGGAAATCTTATATTCTCAAATAAAAATGAATATCCTATGACGATAATAGCTAAAACAAATGTTAAATTATTAAAGATAAGTAAAAATACTATATTAGATTTATCTCAAGTAAATAAAAAATTTTTAATAAACTTATTAGAGCTTTTTTCAGATAAAGCTTTAGTATTAACTACTAAAATCAATTCTTTAGCTATGAAAACAATAAGAGAAAAAATAATGGAATTTTTATTATTTGAAGTTAAGAGGCAAAATAGCAATACAATAATCCTATCACTATCAAAAAAAGATTTATCTGAAAGATTTGGAATAGAGAGGCCATCTTTGCAAAGAGAACTTAAAAAAATGAAAACAGAAGAATTGATTGATTACGATGCTAAGAGTATAACTTTAAAGTAAAATAAGTATCAAAAATGGTGCCAGGCACCATTTTTGATACTTATTTCTTATTCAGATTATTCTACTGCTTTTTTAATTCTTTTTAAACCTTCTTTTAAGGTTTTTCTTGGACAAGCTATGTTCAATCTAAAAAATCCTTGTCCTCCACGACCAAAAATTTCTCCATTGTTTAACATTATTTTTCCCTTATTGATTAAAAGCTTATTTATTTCTTCTGAAGTCTTATCTAATCCATTGAAATCAAGCCATAATAAATATGTACCTTCTGGCTTATATGTCTTTACACCTTTTATGTTTTCATTTATATAATCAACAGCATAATCTGCATTTCCCTCTATATATTCTAATGCATTTTCTATCCAATCTTTGCCATGACTATAAGCTGCTGTAAATCCCGCTACGGAAAATGTATTGGCATGATTTATTTCCATTAACTCTAGGGCTCTTTTATATCTTTCTCTTATAGCTGAATTTGGTATTATAGCTACTGACGCAAACAATCCGGGTATATTAAAAGTCTTACTAGGTGCCATAAGTGTTATGGTATTCATTGCAATCTTCTCTGATATGCTAGCTGTAGGTGTATGCTTATGTCCCTTATATATTAAATCACTATGAATCTCATCTGAAACTATTATAATTTTATTCTCTACACAAATTTCACTAAATTCTTTTAACTCATCCCTTGTCCATACTCTACCTACTGGATTGTGAGGGCTACATAGCACTGCCAGTTTAGTCTTTTTAGTAATCTTATCCTTCATATCTTGAAAATCCATTTTGTATTTATTTCCATCAAAGTTCAGCTTGTTTTCTACTATCTTTCTATTATTATTCTTTGCTACTCTATAAAATGGATGATATACAGGTGGCTGTATCAATATTTCATCATCTTCTTCAGTTAATTCTCTTGTAGCTACACTTATTCCTGGTACTACCCCTGGAATAAAAGTTATCCATTCTTTTTCTACTTTCCAATTATATTTATCATAAATCCAGTTAATAATTGACTGATAAAATGAATTTGGTATTACATCGTATCCTATTACTCCATGTTCTATAGGATTTTTTAAAGCATTTAAAATCTCATCTGCTACTTTAAAATCCATATCTGCAACCCACATAGGCAATATATCATCTTGTCCATATTCTATCTTAGGCATATTCCATTTAATTGAATTACTATCTTTTCTATTTAGTATTTCATCAAAATTATATTTCAATATTATCATTCCTTTCTATAGAAATTGGGACAGAAAACTGTCCCATTTGTTAAGATTTTCTTATAGTTTTTCTGCAAAATCCCTTCCAAATTGTCTACATTCTTCCATAGATTCATCATCTGGATTCCAAAGTACTTTTATTCCTTCTTGTACTAATTCAATCTTAGCAGCTTTTAATTTTTCTTCTAGTATAGCTACTGATTCTCCAGACCATCCATAGGAACCGAAAGCTGCTCCCTTTTTCTTTTTAAATCCTATTCCTTTAATCATCTCAAGAATACCACCTGTTGCATGCATTATACCATTATTTACAGTTGAGCAACCAAATAGCATTGCCTTTGATTTAAATAGTTCTGTTATTACATCATTTTTATCAGAATGTGCTGCATTAAATAATTTTACACTTACATTTTTATCTACAGACTTTATTCCTTCTGCAATAGCTTCAGCCATTCTTCTAGTTGCATTCCACATACTATCATATACTATGGTAATCTGTTCTTCTTGATATGCATTTGCCCATTCTAAATATTTCTCTACTATTTGTGCAGGATTTTTTCTCCATATAACCCCATGGGATGTTGCAATCATACTTAATGGAAGTTCTAAATTTAATATTTCTTTTATCTTATTAGTCACCAGTGGACTAAATGGAGTTAATATATTTGCATAATATTTTATAGCTTCTTGATAAAGTTCTGCCTGATCAACTAAGTCATTATACATATTATCTGACGCATAGTGCTGTCCAAAAGCATCATTACTAAATAATATGTCTTCTCCACTCATATAAGTCATCATGCTATCTGGCCAATGAAGCATTCTTGCTTCTACAAATGTTAGAGTTGACTCTCCTATATCTAAAGTGTCCCCTGTTTTTACTTCTACAAAATTCCACTCTTCATGATAATGTGCCTTTAGTATCTTGGCTCCGTTACTTGTACAGTAAATAGGAGTATCTGGTATCTCCTTCATAAGTAAAGGTAATGAACCACTATGATCAACTTCACCATGTTGTGCAATAATATAGTCAATCTCATTTAGGTCAATTTCCTTCTTTAAATTTTCTACAAATTCTTCTGCAAAGGGTTCCCAAACAGTGTCTATAAGTACTGTTTTTTCATCTTTAATTAAATATGAATTATATGAAGAACCTCTGTGTGTTGAGTACTCATCTCCATGGAAACGTCTTAGTTCCCAATCAATTTTACCTACCCATGTCACCTTACTTGTCATTTTAAAACTCATATTTTTCCTCCTCTTTATTTTCCTTGCTTAACTTATTTTACCCTACTTTACCACTTAATAACCTATTTTACTATATTTATCCAATACTACTGTCCCATTAAATACTTTAGATATGGGGAATTCACAGGCAACATTATAACTGTTTCCTCATCTATTGAAGTCTTGTAACTATCTAATATTGTATAAAGTTTAAAGAATTCTTGATCTTGTCCATAGGAGTCATTATAAATCCTAGCTGCTTCCTTTTCACCTTCTGCTACTATTTCCTGAGCCTGTGCATCAGTCTTTGCTATTATCTCAGCTACTTCTCTGTCTGCATTGGCAGTTATTTTAGTTTTTTCTGCTTCACCTTGAGATAGATATTCTTGGGCCTTACTTGCCCTTTCTGATATCATTCTTTTGTATACAGATTGCTCATTACTTTCTGGTAAATCTATTCTTTTCATTTGTATATCTACTACTTCAATTCCATTTTTATTGGTCTTTAATATTTTATTAATATTATCTTGAACTTCTTTATCTATATTACCTCTTTTATTATCACTAGAATTGATTATTGCACCATATTCTAATTTACCTAGTTCATTTCTTACATTAGAATACATAATATCACTAAGCCTTGCCTCTGCACCATCTAAAGTCTTTAATGTCTCTACCATATTTATAGGCTCTGTTATTTTCCATAGTGTATAATAATCAACTAGTATCCTCTTCTTATCAAATGTATTAATCTCCGTTGCAGGTACATCATAAAAAAGTACATGTTTAGGTAACTTTTCTACTGATTGTATAAATGGTAACTTTATCTTCAAACCATCAGTTTCTATTACTTTTACTATTTTTCCAAATTGTTTTATTACACCGTATTCATTTGGTTTAACAACAAAAATATTAGTAATCAGCAATACTACTATTAATATAATTGGTAGAGCAATATATAGTGTCTTTTTCATATTATTATTCATTTGATTTGCTCCCTTCTGATTTGCTATCTTGTTTTGATAACTCTTGAATTGGCAAATACTTTACTGTACTTCCATTGTCATCTACTATTAATAATTTTGCATCTTTAAAAGCTAACTGTATGGCTTCAATGTTTAATCTATTTCTGGTAACTCCTGGATTATACTGATATTCTGAATAAATAGCATTGAATTTAGCAGTGTCACCCTTAGCCTTTTCAGTTAAACTTATTTTTTCTCCTTCAGCTCTACTAAGAATAGCTGCTCTTTCACCTTCTACTTGATTTATCTTTTCATTTCTATACTTCTCAGCTTCATTAATCTTTGTTATTCTTTCTTCTCTAGCATCTGTTACTGCTTTAAAAGCAGCATCTACTTCTGTATTTGGTAAATCAACATCTTGTAAGTTAACATTTATTATGGCTATTCCTAAATCATAAGTCTCTGTTAGCTCTACTAAATTATCCCTTATATCATTAATTATCTTAGTTCTTCCATCTGTTAATGCTTCATCTACTGTAGAACTTCCTATTATACTTCTTAATGATGATGAGGTCGCATTATGTAAAATAGTCTCTGGATCACTGGTATTATAAATAAAAGCTATAGGATCAACTATTTTCCATTGAACCTCTAAATCTGCTAATATTATATTTTCATCTCCAGTTATCATTTTAGATTCTGCATCACTTACGTCTAAACCTTTTTCCTGACCTTCATATCCTAACTTTAAAGAAAAAGTTTCTTTTGATAATTTATGTACTTTTTGTATAGGATATGGAAGTTTTAATTTAAGTCCCGAATCTACAACATTACCTGTTGGTTTTCCAAAGGTTGTTAATACTGCAAATTGTGTTTGATCAACTGTATAAAAAGAAGACAAGGACAAAAATACAATAACAACAACTAAAGCTATAGGCCAAACTAGTTTAGTGTTTATATTGAAATTTATTTTCTTTTTCTTTTTTGAATCCATATTAATAACATTGTCATCTTCCTGTTCTCTTTTCTTCTTTAGTTTTTCTACTATTAAATATCCTAATAGTAGGGCAATTAAAATAATATATTGCATTCCACCACTCCCTTATGTCTTATCTTAAGATTATACCCTAACTTGTCTAATATCTAACAAATAAAGTTTTATTATCTTCTAATGATTCAATCTTTTTTAATAGGAATAGTGACCGCCATTCCTATTTTATTTCTTGTAAGGCTTTTTTATCTAATAATATTATCTTTCTATGACCAACAAGTTTTATTAGTCCCATATCTTGAAAAATAGTTAATCTTCTGCTTAAAGTTTCTTGACTCATCCCCAAATGAGAAGCCCAATCTCCTTTTTTTATTTTTAAAAGTAGCTCTTCTTTATCCCCAGATAATTTAATTAAGGATTGTGCAATCCTTCTTTCTACACTGTAGAGGCTAATATTTTCTATTAAACTCTCTGTATCTTCTAATCTCTCACTTAATTCTTCCATTACTTTAAAAGCTATTTCTGGGTGCTTTTTCATGAGTAACTTAAGACTTTTTCCATCTATTATACATACTACTGTTTCTGATAAAGCTTGTCCATTATCCTTTAATGTGGATGTACTAAAAAGCGACAATTCACCCATAAATTCTCCAGGTCCCAGTACTCTTATTACTTGTTCTTTGCCTGTATCAGTAATTCTGGCTATCTTAACCTTACCAGAATTAATTACATAAAGTTTTTCCCCTTTATCTCCTGCCATATATATCATTTCATTTTTTTCAAATGTCCTTTTCCTTGTGATTTTAGCTACTTCCATCATTTCATCATGGGATAAATTGCTAAAAATCGGTACAATTTCTATACAATTCTTACCAGATTCAGTAAAACAATTACAATTCATCTAATCATCTCCTTGTATTAAATAAATACTTTCCTTTAAGATATACCCTTATCTCTATATATTAAAAATCTAAATACATTTATAACTGCAAAAAACCGATAACTCATAATTACGATCCCTTCAAATTATTAAGCTACTTTAAATATTTTGTAATCAATTCGTAATGTTAATATGGATAAAATATGGTATCATAATAGTAAGGGGATGATAACGTGAAAAGTAGATTTAAATTTATTTCTTTTTCTTTATTATTAATACTAGTCCTTACATTGTCTTTCGGATGTACTCCTAATGATAAAAGCAATGATAAAGACAATACGGATAATTTAAGCGAAGATATATCTATGGAGTTAGGGTTTTTAGATGAAAAATATATAAAAGATGATGAGCAATTTATTAAAATCGGAGCTAACGGGAAAACCTTAGAACTAAAAATCTTAGATAATGACTTGTTTGATAGCTTAGAATCCAAAGAATTTTATATGGTTTCATATAATAAGGAAAATATAGTTAAATCTATAGAAACTAATAAATTTATTAAGACATTAGTTGTAGATTCTATGAATCAAGATATTAATTCTAGCGAATCCAATAAAATCTCTAAGAGCGAAAAATTTGATACTAAGAATTTAACTTTACTTGATGCATTTATTATAGATATAGATAATGATGGTGAAGATGAAAAAATTGCTATGTATACTAGAGCTGAAAAAGAAAAAAACGGAGACATTATATGGGACGATGGTCAAGACTGGATAGTATTAGTAGAAGGAAAAGATAAAGATTATGTACTATTCAATGATTATGTTCAATTAGGTAATATAGATTTATTTGTATATACAATTGAAGATGACTTTTATATAGCCATACTTCAGTCTAGTACAGCTAATCTAACACTAAAAGAATATAAGTTTAATAGTGATAAAAAGGAATTTGAAGCTAATGTTAGATTTAATACTACTGGAAATGTAAATATGCTTCATAATAGCAAATAAAAAACTGGAGAGTCTTCTCCAGTTTTTTTATTTGCCACATGGTTTTATTAATATTAAATCCACCTTGTTTATTCTATTTTTTCTTTTATAGCATCTATAAATTTATCAACATCTTCTTTACTAGTATCAAATGATGTAACTAATCTTATTAGCCCTTGGCTTTCATCCCATATATAAAAATCAAACTCTTCTTGTAAATCTTTTATTAAGTCCTTTTCCATATATGCAAATATAATATTTGTATACATTCCATCTACAAGCTTTATCCCCAATTCTTCAGATAATCGCTTAGCTAAATAACTACCCATATTATTAGAATTCAATGCATTCTTCTTCCAAAGATCATCAGTTAAATAAGCTACATATTGAGCTGAGATAAATCTCATTTTAGACATTAATTGCATTCCTTGTTTCCTATGAAATTTAAATGATTTACTTAACTCTTTGTTTAATGATATTATAGCTTCTCCTATCATCATTCCATTTTTAGTACCACCAAAAGATAGTAAATCCACACCTGTATCAGTAATCATATCTTTAAAACTAGATTTTAATGCAACTACAGCATTTGATATCCTGGCACCATCTACATGTAAAAACATATTATTTTTATGAGCAAAGTCTGCAAGTTCTTTTATTTCTTTTATGGAGTATAGAGTTCCTGTTTCAGTTGTCTGAGATATGGAGATCACTTTGGCTTGACTTTGATGCTCGTCTCCATTTGAAAGAAGATAGTCTTCTATATCTTCTTTTGATATTTTACCATTCTTGTTTTCTACAGTAAGTATTCTAGAACCACTAAACCTTTGCAAAGCTCCACATTCATCAACATTGATATGAGCAGTATCTGCACAAACTACTGCTTCATAAGGCCTTAACAAACTACTTAATCCTATAATATTAGCTGCAGTTCCTGTAGCTACAAAAAATATATCTACTTCCTTACCTAAAAGTTCAGCAATCATATTTTCAGCTTTTATAGTTGTATGGTCACTTCCATACGAATGGTCATGCTCATTGTTTACATTTACCATTGATTCCATTATCTTTGGATGTACACCTGAATTATTGTCACTCATAAACATTTTCATTATTGTCTCCTCCAATTTTATATGTATTTAGTTAAATTACACTTTGCGTATGCTTTACCCCCCCAAGCACTTATTCAAACAAAAAAACCAGATTTCTCTGGTTTTTATCTTTTTTTAGGATTTGCTTTTTCAACTGTTATCTTTTTACCTTTTATTCTAGATCCATTTAATTTGTTTAACATCTCATCTTCTAAAGAAGGATCAACTTCAACGAAACTAAACTTATCATATACATCTATATCTCCAATTAAGTCTTTATCTACATTTGTTTCTCCCATTATTGCTCCAAGTATATGTCTTGGACTTAAGCCTCTTCTTTTACCAGCATTAAGGTATAACCTTATCATGCCGCTATTAGATTTAGATCTTGATTGTGTATTTGTTCTAGATTTAGATCTAGATTTACCTTGAAAATCAACCATTTCTAATTCTTTATGACCATCTAATTTATTTTCTGACATATAGAATTTAAGAATAGCTGCTGCAATATCAAAAGATGTATAGTCATCTTCTATTATTGTTTCTATAATTTTTTCATATTTTCCTGAATCTTTTTTATCAACTTCAGCTTTAATCTTCTCAATCATAGCTGTTGTCTGGTTTGATTGAATATCCTTTAAAGTAGGTAATTCTTTTCTAGCAATTGTTGTCTTAGTATATCTTTGAATTGCTTTTAACTTTTGTATTTCTCTTCCTGATACAAAGCTAAATGCTCTACCTTCCCTACCTGCTCTAGCTGTTCTACCTATTCTATGAACGTAATACTCTTCATCTTGAGGTAAATCATAATTAATAACTAAATCTATATCGTCTACATCTATACCACGAGCTGCAACATCTGTAGCTACTAATATATCTATAGTTCCTTTTCTAAACTTATTCATTACATTATCTCTTTGAGATTGCTTTAAATCTCCATGAAGGCCATCTACAAAATAACCTCTAGCTTGTAATTCTTCTATTAACTCATCTACTTTTCTCTTTGTGTTACAGAACACTAACACTAACTTTGGATCATATATATCTATAAGTCTAGATAATATTTCTGTTTTCATGTGGTGTTTTAGTTCAAAATATCCTTGTTCTACTTTAGGTACTGTCATTTCTTTATGAACTACCTTTACTATTTCAGGATCTTTTTGATATTTTGATGCAAATTTTATTATGTCTTTTGGCATAGTAGCTGAAAAGAATATAGTTTGTCTTTCTTCCATTAGTCCATTCATAACTAAAGCTATATCTTCTCTGAATCCCATGTCAAACATTTCATCTGCTTCATCTAAAACCATCATATTGATTCCACCTAGTTTTAGAGTTTTTCTTCTAATATGATCTAATGTTCTTCCTGGAGTTCCTATTACTATATTAACTCCCTTTTTTAAAGCTCTTATCTGTCTATCTATTGGTTGACCACCATATATAGGTAGTACCTTTATATTTTTTTTATACTTTGCTAGTCTACTTATTTCTTCTGAAACTTGTATACATAATTCTCTTGTAGGGCATAAAACTAATGCCTGAACTTGCCTATTATTAGGATCACATTTCTCTACAATAGGAACTCCAAATGCAGCAGTCTTACCTGTACCAGTCTGTGCTTGACCTATGATATCTTTTCCGCTCATTATAACAGGTATTGCACTAGATTGAATTGGAGACATTTCTTCAAAACCCATATCTGAAACAGCTTTTTGTATTTCCTCTGATACATTTATTTCCTCAAATCTTAATTTACTCATTAAATAAAATCGTCCTCCTTAGTCTTTAGCTAGTTAAGTATACATATAATATTTACCAATTGCAAGTAAAATATTACAAATTCTTAATTAGTTTTCCATAGTTATTCTAACAATACAATTAAATAATTTCCTTATTTTAATTTATCAATTTTTCTTCTATAAAATCTACAATTTCCTTAATTTCTTGGAAGTTAAATTGTATTACATCTTCTCGCACCTGAAAATCTGACACTACAAACAATAATTCATCCCTCTTAGATATAATTTTTTCAGAAAATCCTTTTCTTAATAATTCTATCTTGGCTTTATTTTCCCCTTTATATCCTTCAGTTATTATAATATCTACATTGTTTATTGTTCCAATTATTTCATCTAATTTATATTCTTTTTCTAGCTTTTCTATTTTTGCTATTTTAACTGGCGATGATACCACAACTATATCTGCACCTGCCTCCGCATGTTTCCAAGAATCCTTACCTGGTTTATCTATTTCAAAGTTCCCCTTATGGTGGTGTTTTATAGTAGCTACTCTATAAGATCTCTTTTTTAATTCTTTTATTATTTTACATATTATAGTTGTTTTGCCTAAATCTGAACCATTTCCTACTATTGAAATTATAGGTATCATAAAAATCCCCCAAGTTTCATAAATTGTTCTATTCATATTTAATATATTACTTATAGATGTTTTCGCCTAATTTAGGATAAAAAAATATCTTCACAGTTATTAGTATTGTCTATAATCTCATCTATAACCGTTGAAGATACAAAAAGCAAATAAATTTATACAGATCCGATAATTGTAATATCTTCATTATACCAAAGGTTAGGGTAAATTAAAAGGATTTACACAAAATAAATTTAATAGTTTTTTATTATTAAATTTGATATATATATATATGTATTATATAATATTACTAATATTCAGATTAAGATTAAAGCACATTTAGGAGGTATTTTATGAAGAACAATGAACTCAAAGATATAATTGAGCTTGCTATTACGCAGGAAACTGAATCCTATGAATTTTATATGAATGCTGAAAAAAAAGTTAAATCCGAAAGCCTAAAAGACTTATTTAAAGAATTATCTGAAGAAGAATTAAAACATAGAAATTTTTTAAGCAATTTCTTGGAAAGTGATATGGAAGAAATAAAGTTAAATGAATTTAGTGACTACAAAATATCAGAAACAATAGACAAACCAGTTTTAAGTGTAGAAATGGATTTCTCAGATGCAATTGCACTGGCTATTAAAAATGAAGAAGAAGCTATGAATATGTATGATCAATTAGCCACAGCTTGCATAGATGAAAAAGAAAAGAATCTTTTCCTAGGATTAAAAAACATGGAAAAGATGCATAAGACTAGATTAGAAGAAATTTATGTTAATGTTGCCTTTGGAGAAGTTTGGTAATATAAAGAAAGAAGGTTGGATTTATGATTAATTTTATCATGAACGGCAAAAAAATAACCGTTGAAAAAGGTAAGACAATTCTACAAGCTGCAAGGGATAATGATATAGATATCCCAACACTTTGCTATGATGAAAATCTATCAGTTTTTGGTGGATGTAGATTGTGTATTGTTGAAGTAGAAGGTTCAAAGAAATTAGTTGCATCATGTGCTACTAAGGCTAAAGAAGGAATGGTTATACACACAGAGTCTGCAAAAGTAGTTAAAACTCGTAAAGATATAATCGGATTGCTACTATCTAATCATCCTGTTGATTGTTTGACTTGCGATAAGGTTGGTAACTGTGATTTGCAGGACCTAGCATATAAATATGGAGTTAGGGGCCCTACTTTTAAAGGGGAAGTTAAGAATTATACTATAGATAATTTTAATCCTGTAATGGAAAGAGATCAGAGTAAATGTATATTATGTGGAAAATGCGTCAGAGTTTGTGCTGAAGTTCAAGTTACTAATGCTATTGACTTTATTGGTAGGGGTTTTGATTCTAAAATTGCTACTGGTTTTGACTCTCCAATAGATCGTGACAATTGTAGACTATGCGGTCAATGTATAAGCGTATGTCCAACTGGAGCAATAACAAATAAACAACTTAAAGGTGTCAGACCTTGGGAAGTTGAAAAAGTAACTACTACTTGTCCTTTCTGTGGAGTTGGATGTAACTTTGATTTAAATGTAAAAGATGGCAAAATAGTTGGAGTTACTCCAAATGAAGATTCTGAAGTAAATGGTACTTCTATATGTGTTAAGGGAAGATATCATACTGATTTTATATATAGTCCAAATAGAATAACTACACCATTAATTAAAAGAAATGGTAAATTTGAAGAAACTACTTGGGAAGTAGCTATAAATGAAGTAGTTAAAAATTTAAAAGATGCAAAAGAAAAGTTTGGTCCAGACTCTATAGCTGGCCTAAGCTCCGCACGCACTACTAATGAGGATAACTTTGTTTTCCAAAAAATGATGAGAGCTGCCATAGGTACCCACAATGTTGATCACTGTGCCAGAACCTGACATGCTCCTACAGTTGCAGGACTTGCAGCTACGTTAGGAAGTGGAGCTATGACAAATTCAGTTTCTGAAATTGAAGGAAATGATGTCTTGTTTATAATAGGTTCAAATACTACAGAAGCACATCCTATTATAGGAAACAAAATGAAAAAAGCAGCAAAAAATGGTTCAAAACTTATTGTTATTGATCCAAGATATACAGAGATTGCTGAGTTCTCTACTCTTTGGTTACCCTTAAAATCTGGTACAGATACAGCCTTAATTAATGGCTTACTTCATATAATTATTAAAGAAGGTTGGGAAGATAAAGAGTTTATAGAAAAACGTTGTACAAATTATGATAGTATTTTAGAAATAATAGAAAGATATCCACCAGATGTAGTAACAGAAATAACTGGAATATCAGAAGAACTTTTATATAAAACTGCTAAATTATATGCTAATACAGAAAAGGCGGGTATTTATTATACACTAGGTATTACCGAACACACTACAGGTACAGCTAATGTTATGAATTTAGCAAATCTTGCCATGGTAACTGGCCACTTAGGAATAGAAAATTCAGGTATAAATCCCCTACGTGGACAAAATAATGTTCAAGGTGCTTGCGATATGGGTGCTCTACCTAATACTTTCCCTGGCTATTACAATGTTGCAGATGAAAAAAGCTTAGAACTATTTGAAGAACATTGGGGAGTAGAAATGAGCAGAACAACTGGTCTTAGAATACCAGAAATGCTAGAAGAAGCTGTTGCTGGAAATGTAAAAGCTATGTATATAATGGGTGAAGATCCAGTTCTTACAGATCCTGATGCAAATCATGTAAAGAAAGCCTTAGATAATTTAGACTTTTTAGTTGTTCAAGACTTATTTTTAACTGAAACAGCTAAAAGAGCTGATGTTTTCTTACCTGCATCATGCTATGCAGAAAAAGATGGTACTTTTACTAATAGTGAACGACGAGTTCAAAGAGTTAGAAAGGCTGTAAATCCACCAGGACTTGCGAGAACAGATTTAGATATTTTATCTGAAGTATCTACTAAACTAGGCGGAAAAGGTTTTGACTATAAAAATGCTGAAGAAGTATTTGAAGAAATAAGAAAAACTACTCCAAGTTATAGAGGTATTACTTATAAAAGAATTGAAAAGAAAGGTTTACAATGGCCTTGTCCAACTATAGAACATCCAGGTACTCTTTATCTTCACAAGGGTATATTCCCTAGAGGTAAGGGATATATGATACCTATAGAATATGAAGGTCCAGCAGAACTTGTAAACGAAGAATATCCTATTCTTATGACTACTGGTAGGATGCTATATCATTATAATGTAATGACTGTAAATTCTAAGAGTTTAAATGATATAAGACCATATGAACTTGCAGAAATAAATCCTGAAGATGCTAGAAAACTGGATTTAAAAGAAGAAGATATTATGAGAGTAACTTCAAGACGTGGTTCCATATTAACAAGGGTTACCATAACTGATAGAGTTTCTCCTGGACTTATCTTTATGACATTCCATTATAAGGAATCTCCAGTAAATGAGTTAACAAACTCAGCTTATGATCCAATCACTCAAACAGCTGAATACAAAGTATCTGCTGTTAAATTAGAAAAGCTAACAGATTTAGAAAATATAAGTATATAACTTAAAAAGGCCCTTTTCTGAAAATCAGAAAGGGACCTTTTTTTATATATTTTCTATTATATCTCCAGATTTACCACCTGTCTTTTTAATCAGTCTTACATCTTCTATTAGCATCTTTTTATCTATTGCCTTACACATGTCATATATGGTTAAACAAGCTAAAGAAACAGCAGTTAAAGCTTCCATTTCCACACCAGTTTTACCAAATGTACTTACTTCTGCCTCTACTTCTATCCCATCATTTAATATATTAAATCTAATATCTGACCCAGTTAAAAATATATTATGACACATGGGAATCAAGTCACTAGTCTTTTTAGCAGCCATTATACCTCCTACTTGAGCAACAGAAAGTACATCTCCTTTTTTTATTAAACCCTGTCTTATTTTTTCAACCGTTTCTAATTTCATAGTAATTTTACCTCTAGCAATAGCAAGTCTTTTTGTATCTCCTTTTTCTCCTACATTTACCATATGAGCCCGGCCTTCTTCATTAAAGTGAGTAAAATCCATCCTTATCCCCCTATCTCATTCATATCTTTATTTATATATTTACCTTCTTCTAAGTTGTGAGATTCTTCTTTTTCCTCTATAGACTTAAGTATTAACTTTGTCATATCCTCTCCACTTCTCAAAGCCTTCTTCAAATCTACTTCTCTATTTGAATGAAGACAAAGTTTTAAAGCTCCATTAGAGGTAAGTCTAACCCTATTGCAATTTTCACAAAACTTGCAAGATATAGGATTTATTATACCAACCTTCCCCTTGCCATTAGGTAATTTATAATAAACTGCAGGAGAAGATATATCTTCTCTAGAAACTGCTTTTAATTCTTTCAGCTCTTGCAAAATCACATCATTAGATAAAAACTTTTCCTTTGCCCAATGAGCAATATGACCAATTGGCATTAATTCAATAAATCTTAAATCTATTTTTTCTCTTTCTGTTATCCTTGCTAAGGACCCTATTTCATCATCATTAAATCCTCCTATTAATACTGTATTTATTTTAATAGGAGTCAATCCTACTCTTTTTGCTTCTTCTATACCTTCAAGTACATCTTTTAAATTTCCACCTCGAGTTATCTCTTTGTATTTATTTTCGTCCAATGTATCCAAACTAATATTTACCCTATTAAGACCTGCATTTTTTAAATCCTCAGCCATATCCTTTAACAAAATACCATTAGTAGTCATAGCTAAATCCTTTACCCCTTTTAATTCTGATACTTTAGATATTAAATCTACAATACCATACCGTACTAAAGGCTCTCCTCCAGTAAACCTTATTTTATCTATCCCTAAATCTACAAATATCTTAGTTATTTCATATACTTCCTCTAGACTCAACATATCTTCATGTAAAAACTTATTTATTCCTTTTTCAGGCATACAATATTTGCATCTTAAATTACATCTATCTGTTAATGAAATTCTAAGATAATTTATTTTTCTACCAAAAGAGTCTTTCATCTACTCACCTTTTCAAATACATTTTTTAATCAGCTTGTATATTATTCTTATCTAACTTCTAATAAATCTAAAAGTTCTATTTCTACCTTATCTCCACTTCTATAAGGTCCTTTTCCAGCCTTTACAAAAAATAATGAATTTGTATTGGATAAACTTGATAATACACCAGAACTATGTTTGCTTGGTAATTCTGTAAAAACCTGACCATCTTCATAATAAGTTCTTCCTCTAACATATCTATTTTGCTTACTTACCTTTGTAAAGTCGTTTTTAAGAATTGAACTTAACTTTTTCAAACTATAATCCTTGTTTCCTCTTAATCTCTTAATTATAGGTCTTACAAACAACTCAAAAGTCATATATGCAGCAGCTGGATTTCCTGAAAGTCCAAATAAAAGCTTATCTTTGTATTTTGCAACTGCTATAGGAGTTCCTGGTTTCATATTTACTCTCCAAAATAAAATATCTCCACCAAGTTCTTGAAATGCTTCCTTTACAAGGTCTGCATCACCTACAGAAACTCCTCCTGTAGTTATAATCATATCTACATCTTCTATAGAATCTTTTAACTTTTCCTTTATAAAATCTATATCATCTCTAGAAATACCCAACATAATAGCCTGTCCACCTAATTTTTCAACTGCAGCAGCAATTGTATAGGAATTACTATTTCTTATTTTGCCATTTTTAATTTCTTCTTCTATATTTACTAATTCATCTCCTGTGGCCAATATACCAACTCTTGGTTTTTTATATACTTTTACATTCTTTTTGCCTAAAGTAGCTAGTATCCCTATATCTGCAACTCCCAAAGTTTTACCCTTTTTTAAAATTATATCACCAAACTCTATATCTTCTCCAGCTTTAACTATATTTGAATTAGCTACAAAAGAATTATATATTTTTACTTCTTCATCTGTAAAGTCTGTAATCTCATACATTATAATAACATCTGCACCTTGTGGAATTTTAGCTCCTGTCATTATTCTAATAGCTTGGCCCTTTCCCACTTTTTTATCACTCACATATCCTGCTGCAATTGAGTCTATAACTTCTAATCTTATAGGATTTTCCTTACTTGCATTTACTATATCTACAGATCTTACTGCATATCCATCAAGTGGCGATCTATCAAATGGCGGCATATTAATATCCGAAATTATATCTTCTGCCAGTATATACCCCAAACCTTCCGAAATCGGAATATCTATTAATTTTATATTTAAATTTTGTTTTAATAATATTTGTTTTGCCTCTTCTATTGCAATTCTTTCTAACATATCGTCTCTCCTTTACATTGCTACTTTATTTATTCTAGTTATATGTGAATATATATTATATTCTCAAAATTAACAAGTTCTACCTAAGCATTACAATATTAACTATAGATTAAAATAAGTATCAAAAATGGTGCCAGGCACCATTTTTGATACTTATTTTACTTATTTAGGTATTTATTTAAATCTTCCTTATTGTTAAGATTTAAAAACATATCTAAACTATTAGTATAGTCTTTTGCTTTATCTTCTTCTATATAATTTACTTTTAGAGTCTTTAAAAATCTATATATAGCCCTTTTATTTTCTAATAAATACTTTTCAATTTTACCTGTTATATTCTTAGAATAAAATCCATAAAGAGGTTCTATACCATCCTTGTGTTTTGTTATACAGGCTTCCACATCATCACTATTTATACTCTCTTTCATATATCTTATATAATCAATATTTATATTTGGCATATCGCACCCAATTACAAAAGCATATTTAGATTTAGATTCTGTAAGTCCTGCATGTATACCACTCAATGGTCCCATGCCTACTATTTTATCTGTAATTATCTTATGATTGAACCCTATATACTCTTCAGGTTTATTTGTAACTATAATTATTTCATCAAACTCTTCTTCTAGATCTTCAACAACTATATTCATAAGTCTTTTTTGATTAACTTCTAAGAATTGTTTATCAAATCCCATTCTAGAACTTTTACCACCTGCCAGTATTATCCCTGTACCAAACTTTGCTGTAGAACTATTTTCTAGCACAGTCATGAGCCCTTCCTGTTAATATTTCTAAACCATGGTCTATACTGTCTATTATATAAGTTAAAGACTCCTCTACTGCCTTTGGACTACCAGGTAGGTTTATTATCAATGTACTATTTCTAATTCCTGACACTGCCCTAGATAGCATGGCCCTTGGTGTAATACTAAGACTATAGCTTCTTATGGCTTCAGATATTCCATTAGCCATTCTATGACAAGCCCTTATAGTCGCTTCTGGAGTTACATCTCTTGGACTAAAACCAGTACCTCCAGTTGTTAGTATTAAATCAACTTTTTCATCGTCTGCCATATAAAGCAATGTATTATAAATGGAATCTTCATCATCTGGGATTATCCTTTTTACTTTTACTTTATATCCTTTAGCCTCTACTATACTTTTTATGAGCTCTCCTGATTTGTCTACTCTTTCTCCAATAGAAGCCTTATCACTTGCTGTAATTATGCCTACTTCAAACATTTTACTCACCTTTTATATTAAACTTCTTCTATTTTTTCTATCTTTTCTATTAACTCAGCTATACCTAGAGTCTTTGCCCATGTTGAAGGAACAAATTCCCCACCAATTTTTCTATATGGCTGATCTGGATTGTCTAAATATTTTAGCTCTGTAGTCAATCTACCTTGAAGACATAGTGGTCTTCCATTAGCTGGCTCTTTTGCCCTTACTGCTATATTTTTACCCTTTTTAGACAATACTTCAAATTCACATCCATATGCACAAGAATCACAGTTTACAGTTTTTGAATCTGCTTCCCACACTCTTGATTTTCCAAGTTCTCGCTTGTCTATCAATGCTCCAACTGGACATACAGAAACACATCTATTACAAGATACACATTTTGATGATTCAAATGTATCATCCGCATCTAATACTACTCTAGTTTCATATCCTCTACCAGCAAAAGATAATACTTCTCTTTCATCTTTTATCTCTGCACAAGTTCTCACACATTTACCACAAAGTATACATTTACTATCATCCTTTAATATATAAGGACTTGAAGTATCTACAAATTTTGGTCTCACTGCTCCATCATGTTCCCTAAATCTTACACCATATCTATAAGCATACTCTTGAAGCAAGCACTTACCTGCCTTGTGACAAGTCAAACAGTCATTTGGATGACTATCTAATAATAATTGTAAAATATCTCTTCTTACTTTTACTACCCTATCAGATTCAGTGCTTACTATCATTCCATCTTTCACCTTTGTAGAACATGATGTTTGAAGTTTTTTACTACCTTCTATTTCTACTACACACAATCTACAAGCAGATACTAATTCTAAATTTGAATCATAGCAAAGAGCTGGAATATCTATACCTATTGTTTGGGCTGCTTTTAAAACTGTATATTCTTTAGGTACTGTTACTTCTTTACCATCTATGGTTAAAGTTACATCACTCATATTCTTTGCTCCTTTCTATCTTTTAATTATTGCTCCTACTGGACATGATTCCATACAAGTACCACATTTTATACATGCTGAAGTATCTATTACATGTCTTTCTTTTACTTTTCCATCTATACAAGAAACTGGACAATTTTTAGCACATTTTGTACATCCTATACATTTATCTGTAATATAATATTCTAAGAGTTTTTGACATGTTCCTGCTGGACATTTTTTATCTTTTATATGAGCTTCATATTCATCTCTAAAATATTTTATAGTACTAGTTACTGGATTTGAAGCAGTTTGTCCCAATCCACAAAGTGATGCAGAACTTATTGTTTCGGCTAAGGATTCCATTCTTTCTATGTCTCCCTCTTCACCTTTTCCTTCTGTTATTCTTTCTAACATTTCTAACATTCTTTTAGTTCCTTCTCTACATGGTACACATTTCCCACAAGATTCTTCTACTGTAAAATCTAAAAAGAATCTAGCTATATCAACCATACAGTTATCTTCATCCATTACTACTAGTCCACCTGAACCCATTATAGAACCCAAGGATTTTAGAGATTCATAATCTACAGGAGTATCTAAATGTTCTTCTGGTATACATCCACCTGATGGTCCACCTGTTTGTATTGCTTTGAATTTCTTTCCATTAGGTATTCCTCCACCAATATCATATATAATTTCTCTCAAGGTAACTCCCATTGGAATTTCAATTAAACCTGTATTTACAATCTTACCACCTAAAGCGAAAACCTTTGTTCCTGGTGATTTTTCTGTTCCTATACTCCTAAACCAATCTGATCCTTTTTGAAATATAATTGGTATATTTGCTAATGTTTCTACATTATTTATAATAGTCGGTTTACCCCATAATCCTTTGTGAGCAGTTCTATTAATCTTAACCCTTGGCATACCTCTCTTGCCTTCTATAGACTCCATAAGTGCTGTTCCTTCTCCACATACAAAGGCACCTGCACCAAGTCTAAGCTCTATATCAAAACTAAAATCTGTTCCAAATATATTTTCTCCTAAAATTCCGTATTCTTTTGCTTGGTCTATAGCTACTTTCAATCTATTGACAGCTATTGGATATTCTGCTCTAACATAAACAAATCCTTTACTAGCTCCTACTGCATATCCTGCTATAGCCATAGCTTCTAACACTGAGTTAGGGTCACCTTCTAATATACTTCTATCCATGAATGCACCTGGATCTCCCTCATCTGCATTACAGATTATATATTTCTGATCTGCATCATATTTATATGCAGTTTCCCATTTTCGTCCTGTGGGAAAACCTGCTCCTCCTCTACCTCTTAGGTTAGAATCCTTCATAACTTGAATAACTTCAGCTGGACTCATTTCTGTAACTATTTTACCCAAGGCCTCATAACCATCCAAAGCTATGTATTCTTCAATATCTTCTGGAGCTATGATTCCACAATTCCTTAGGGCAACTCTAGTTTGTTTTTTATAAAAATTAACCTCTGTAACTGGTTTTATTTTACCATCTACTAATGATTCCTTAAATAATCTTCTCTTTACTATATTTCCTTTTATTATATGTTCTTTTATTATTTCATCAACATCACCTAATTCAACATGGCTATAGAATACTCCCTCAGGATAAACTACAACATTGGGTCCTGACTCACATAAACCAAAACATCCTGTAAATATTACTTTAACATCATCTTCTAGGCCATTTTCTTTTACCTTTTCTTCTAATAAAGCTTTTATTTCATCTCCATTAGAAGAGTGACATCCTGTACCACCACAAACTAAAATATGATATTTTTTATGCTCTTCTTTTTCATCTATATATTTCTTATCTATACCTAATTGGCGTAGTTTCATTTTACCTATTGCTCTATCTTTTATCTCTCTTAATTCTTTTACTGTGATCACATTACCGCCCCCATATTATCTATATTGTTCTATTATTCCTTTAATATCTTCAGGTTTCAATCTTCCGTATACATGATCATTAACTACTAAAACTGGAGCTAATCCACAGGCTCCCAGACATCTAGTTGCGGAAAGAGAAAACTTCATATCCGGAGTAGTTTCATCTACTCCTATTCCTAATTCCTTGATAACTTCATTTAATATTTCTTGACCACCTCTTACATAACAGGCCGTACCTAAACAAACTCCTATTTTAAATTCACCCTTAGGTATCAATGAAAACTGAGAATAAAAAGTAGCTACTCCATAAACTTCAGATATAGGAATCTTTAAATCTTTAGATATTATTTTTAGCACTTCCTTAGGCAAGTATCCAAATTGATTTTGAGCCTCTTGCAATACCGGCATTAAAGCACCTTGTTTTTCCTTGTTATCTTCTATAAAGATTTTAAATTCCTCAAGTTTTTCTTTGTTTTCTTCTAAATCAAACTTAAATTCCATTTTGCTCCTCCTTTATACAATAAAACAAATTACAAAATATATGAGCTGATAACAAGTCTATTTATATTTAAATTAAGATTATTATAGCCTTATTTTATAATAGATTTTTCTATATTTACTTATAAATTTATTATTTTGAATTTTCTTATAATCACTAACATTTTATTATATTAACTATACTTTGTCAATTATTCCGACTATAATATACCTATATATGTTATAGTTAATTTTACTAATTAAAATGGAGGTGAATTATGGATTTATTATTACATTATAACACTAAGGAAATTCTTTTACTAAGTTATTTATTTGTAATCAATATAATTTCATTTATATTATTTGCTATTGATAAAAGAAGAGCTAAAAGAAAAGAGTGGAGAATTAGTGAAAGTGCCTTATTAATTTCTTCATTTATAGGGGGATCAACTGGTGCTCTTATTTCTATGGTTATCTTCAAACATAAATTATCTAAGAAAAGGTTTTATATACTTGTTCCTATTTTCATCGTATTTAATAAGCTAATTACAATATGGATATTTAGTATGGTCAAATAATTGAATTATAAAAGATAAAATGGAAACTTTAATATTAAAGTTTCCATTCAACTGATGATCAATCTTACAAATCTATTATAGAAAATTTCATTGATACAGTGTTATTTTCCACTATTATGGGGTAAAATTATAAGTAAAATAACTATATGGAGTGAATGATTTGGAATCTATTGAAATAATGGTAAAAGAACATGAAAATATAAGAAGAATTCTTAAAGTTACTAGAAATGTTTGTTATAGACTTATGACTAAGGGTGATTATGATTTAAATGATTTCCCTAGGATTATTGACTTTATAAGGACATATGCAGATAAGCATCATCACGGGAAAGAAGAAGATATCCTCTTTAAAACTATGAAGTCAGAACTAGAAGCACTTGCAAAATCTGGTGCAATAACTGGTATGTATATAGAACATGATCAAGGAAGACTTTTTATACTCAATCTGGAAAAAGCTTTAAAAGAATTTGAAAACGGTAATGATCAAGCAAGAATGGACATAATAGCAAATGCAATTGCCTATACTGATTTATTAGATAGACATATACAAAAGGAAAATACAGCTTTATATAAGTTTGCTGAGAGGATGCTTAGTAGGGAAAGTAAAACTTTCATAAATGAAGAATCTAAAAAAGTAGAGGATGTAGCAAGTGATTCTGGACTGCAAGATAAATATATCTCTTTACTTGAAGAACTTGAAGATAAATATTTAAAATAATACAAAAACAATATGCACTTACGGCTCCTAAATTTGGAGTGCCTATCATTATTTATTTACTGATTCTACAACACTTTTCCTCCAATCATAATAAGAGATAAAAAGATCTTCTCCTTCCACATATCCCATCTTATTTAATATTTCAACAAAAGGCCTATAAATATCTTCAGCCAATCCAAAAGATAAGTCTCCAGTTCCACTTATTATATCATCCCCCATAGAAGCAAAAAGTCCTGGTATAAAAATAATAGGATAATTCATTATAATTCCACCCTTCATTTTTATACCAGGATATTCAATAAGTTTATCTTAGTGATTAAATTTCATTAATTTTATTAATTCTTTTAGTCTATATATCTTCTATTTGCCAATCAATAGGATCTTTTCCTATTGATTCTAAAAAATCATTAGTCTTAGAAAAAGGTTTAGATCCAAAAAAACCTCTGCTAGCTGCTAATGGACTTGGATGCACTGACTTTATAATATGATGTTGAGGGTTTGTTATAAGACTTTCTTTCTTCTTAGAATTATTTCCCCAAAGAATAAACACAATAGGATCTTCCCTATCATTTAATAACCTTATTATATAATCTGTAAATATCTCCCATCCAATTTTTCTATGGGAATTTGCTTCCCCGGCTCTTACAGTTAATGATGTATTTAATAAAAGAACTCCTTCTTCTGCCCATTTTGTTAATGTTCCATTATTAGGTATTTTACATCCTAAATCAGTATTTAATTCCTTGTAGATATTTCTTAAAGAAGGTGGTATTTTAACCCCAGGTTTTACAGAAAATGCTAGACCATAAGCCTGATTGGGACCATGATAAGGATCTTGACCAAAAATAACTACCTTTACATCCTTATATGCAGTTAAATGCAATGCATTAAATATATTATCCATCTCTGGATATATTGTTTTTCTACTATACTCTTCTATTAAATATTCCTTAAGGTTTAAGTAATATTCCTTTTCCATTTCATCTTGTAATAATTCTTGCCAATCATTTTTAAATATCTTTTCCATTTCTTCAACTCCTATTTCCTAAGATATACTATTTGTAAATATTATCCCCACCATGCAATCATAATAAAAAAAGACCACGAAGATATAATAAATCCTACTAACATATTAACACTTAGATATATATCAAGTCCTTTATCCTTATTCTTTGCCATCTTAGTAAATTTATATATTAATATCTGAGGAATTAAAAATAAAAGCATACTTATAATTGTTATTCCCGTCAGAAAATATATAAGATCTATTTTTGTTATATTATAAAATACAAAATATGAGATACTCTGAGCTTTCAATCCTAATATAGTGGCGACAATCATACTTGTATATGCAAATATCTTGATTTTAATTTTAGACATATTCATCCTCCTAGTAGACTTATTTATATTCATTTTAACTTAATTTAAACTTGTATAAATTAAGTTTGAAACTACATATATAATAAGTATTATTGTAGCAATTGGCATTAATAAATGTATTTTTCTTTTTGTTTCCTTGTATTTAATCCATTCCTCTATTGCTAAGTTTGCAAGTACTACAAATAATAAAGTTATAGCAACTTTTCCAGGTATATTAACCTTAGTAATAAAAAGTATTAAATATATGGCTGAAGCTATACCCACTATAGTCTGTCTTATCTTTCTCATATAAACACCCCTTAATAATATTCATATATATTAATTAATACATATCTATTACTAATATATACTATCCACAAGAAAAACAAAAGGAAGTGTTTTACAACTATTCAACAAGTTATAAGACAGCTCCCTTTTTATATTATATTCTATAAAATTCCTTAAAAGATTTATATGTGTAATAGTGATCGAGTACTCCGCCTAGTTCTCTTATTGAGTGCATTCCAAGTATTGGATTTCCTATATCTACAGAAGAAATATCTAACTGACTTGAAGATATAGGTCCTATTGTAGAACCCCCTCTTTCATCTGATCTATTTACAAACTTTTGTACAGGAACACCAATAGATTTACATATTCCTTCATAAACAGAAGATGAAAAACTATCCGTTGTATATGCCTGGTTAGCAGCTGTCTTTATAGCTGGACCCCCATTAACTACTGGTCTACTAGTTGGATCTTGTTTTTCTGTATAATTTGGATGAAGACCATGGGCCTGGTCTGCTGAAATTAAAAAAGAATTAGACAATGCTCTATAATAATCTTCCTTATCTTTACCCATAGCTAATACAATTCTTTCAAGAACACTTCTCAGCATTGGACTAGCAGCGCCTTGTTTTGTGCCACTACCTACTTCTTCATTGTCAAAACAAACTAAAACATTTGTAGCATTAGCTACTTTACTATCTATAAGACCATGTAATCCTGCATGAACCATTGCTAAATCATCTAATTTCCCAACAGAAATAAATTCTTCATTTAGTCCTACTAAGGAACCTTTTTCTACTTCATATAAAAATAATTCAAAATCCAAAATATCTTCTACTTTTATTCCCATTTTTTTAGCAATTAATTTTACTAAAAAATTATCCTTTTCAAATTCATCACTAATATTAGATAATAATGGAAGAGTGTTTATTTGAGGATTTAGCTTAATGCCCTCATTTACTTTTCTGTTCATATGAATTGCCAAGTTTGGTATTATAGTTATAGGTTTTTCCATATCTATTAACAGCTCTTTAGGTTTTAATAAGTTTTTAGTCTTTAAATTTATTCTGCCAGCTATAGATAAAGGTCTATCAAACCAAGTATTTAATATTGGTCCACCATAGACTTCTGTATTTAATTTTAAATACTTTCCCTCAACAGTCATTTCAGGATCTGCTTTGATTCTAAAAGTTGGTGCATCTGTATGAGCTCCTATAAGTTTAAATCCCTCTTCCTCTATTTCACCTTTTCCTATTACAAAAGCTATTATTGCAGAATTATTCTTGCTTGTATAGTATTTACCTTCTTTCTTTAAATCCCATTTATCTTCTGGATTAATCCTTTTAAATCCTTCTTCCGCAAGAGCTTCTTCCACATTTTTAGCTGCATGAAATGCACTAGGGCTTGCATGGATAAAATCAATTAAATCTTTAGCAAATTCTCCTTCTTTAGTCATAAAATCATCCTTTCTATTTATTTATACTTCTTTTCTCCAATTTCTTGGTACTAGTAATGCTATTATTGTAAATAATTCAAGCCTTCCTAAAAGCATAAGAAAAGATAAAAACATTTTTGTAATAAGGCTGTAACTGTAGAAGGTTTGAGTTGGCCCTACACCAGCAAGACCTGGACCTATATTTCCTAAAGTTGCAGCTATAGAACTAGATGCAGTAACTAAATCTACTCCTTCTAAAGTTATTAATATAGTAGATAAAACAAACAAAATAACATATAGACCTAAAAAGCTATTTATACCTGCTATAGTTTCATTGGCTATTACTTTATCATTTAATTTAACTGGTATAATTGCCCTAGGATGAAATATCTTTAGTATATCTCTCTTTATAAGCTTGATTATAACTAATATTCTAATGACCTTTATCCCTCCAGCAGTAGAACCTGCGCTACCCCCTATAAACATAAGAAGAAATAGTATTGCTTTACTAAAGCTAGGCCAAAGATCAAAGTCTGTAGTAGAATATCCAGTAGTCGTAATAATAGATGTAACTTGAAAAAATGCATCCTTAATTGATTCTAAAATATTAGGATAAGAAGTAAAATATAAATTTAATGAAATACATGATACTGATACTAGTATTATAAATAAATATAATTTTAATTCTTCATTTTCCAATAAATCTCTCCATTTACCCTTGAATATTGAATAATACATAGAAAAATTAATACCTGAAAACAACATAAAAAATCCAATTACATAAGTAATATATGTGCTATTATATGCTCCTACACTTGCATTTTTAGTTGCAAATCCTCCTGTTCCCACTGTACCAAAAGTATATACAAAACTATCAAATAATGACATACCTCCAAATTTCAGTAGTATAACTTCTATTAAAGTAATAGATATATAAGTTACATAAAGTATTTTTGCAGTATCCTTTATCTTTGGTGCAATCTTACTCGTAATAGGACCTGGACTTTCTGCCTTTAAAATTTGAAATCCTCCTATACCTAATGCTGGAAGTAATGCAAGGGTAAACACAAGTATCCCCATACCTCCTATCCAGTGAGTCATAGATCTCCAAAAGAGAATACCCAGAGGTAATGACTCTACATTATTTATTATGGTTGCCCCTGTAGTTGTAAAACCAGAAACTATTTCAAAAAATGCATCTATGTATGTAGGAACACTATTTGACAAATATAAAGGAAGGGCACCTAAAATAGAAATTACGATCCATCCTAAGCTTACTATAGTTAACCCTTCCTTAGCTCCTATATTTTTATCAAAAACGCTTTTTCTATTTAAAAATAATCCTATTATTCCTGTTATTAATATAGTTATTAAAAATCCTATCTTATCAGTTCCCCCTGTATTTATTGAAATAAATAAAGAAGGTAGCATAAGTATTGATTCAATCCCTAAAATGCTACCTAGAACCTTTAGTACGATTCCATAATTCACTTAGCAATCCTCCTTTCCTTGTTTGAAAAAATATTTTTAAACTTGGTAAATCTTCTGTTAAAGAAAATATAACTATTCTATCTCCAGCCAAGAGTACTGAATCTCCATTAGGTATAACTACCTTACCTTCTCTAACCTGTGCACCTATGATAATACCCTTAGGTAATTTAAGTTCTTTTAAACTCTTTCCAACTATAGGAAGGTCTTTTCCAACGATTATTTCTGTAACTTCTCCGTTTCCTCCTATTAACATAGATACAGATACTATTTTACCACCACGTACAAATTTTAAGATATTACTTGCTGTAATATATATAGGATTTAATGCTGCGTCAATCCCTAGTCTATCAATTATCTTAGTATAATTTTCTCTGCTAATTTTAGATATAGTCTTTGATACTCCCATCTGCTTAGCCATAAGTGACATCAATAGATTTGCCTCGTCATATCCAGTTACACCTACAAACGCATCCATAGATGAAATTCTTTCCTCTTCCAATAAATTTATATCTGTTCCATCTCCATGAATAATTAAAACATTTTTTAATTTCTCAGCAAGTTCTTCACATCTCTTTTTGTTCTGTTCAATTATTGTAACTGATATATTGGACTTAACTAATTCTTTAGCCAAATAAAATCCTATATTACTTCCCCCAAGAATCATTACCTTTTTTATTTGTCTTTTATTTATATCTCTAGTAAATCTATTATTTAGATCTATAATATCTTGACTTTTACCTATAACATGAATTATATCTTTTTCCTGCAAAACTGTAGATCCATCAGGTATTATAATTAAACCATTTCTTGATATAGCTGTAATTAACAGATTATCAAAATTCTCTAATTCCATTAATCTTTTTCCAACAAATTCATGCATATTTTCTATGTTGAAATCAATCATTTGAACTTTTCCTTTTGCGAAATCACCAGAATAAAAATTATAATTTTTAAGTAAGTATTTCTCCATAGAATGTGCTGTGGCTAAATCTGGATTTATTATGCGATCTATCCCCATCTTATCCTTTATAAAATCCAATTGTTTCATATACTCAGGATTTCTTATTCTAGCTATAGTCTTATAGCATCCTAGCTGCTTTGCTAAAGAACAAATAAGAGTATTTGTTTCATCACTATTAGTTGCCGCTACAAGTAAACCATAAGATTTTATATTTAATTCCTTAAGTATACTTATTTCTATTCCATTTGCCAGTACAGTTAAAACATCTAAATGTTCATTTACTGAATCTAATACCTTTTGATTGATATCTATAACAGTTACATCTATTTCTTCCTTTACCATAGACTCTGCTAATTTATATCCAAGTTTTCCTGCACCTACAATCATAACCTTCATTTTCCTCACCTCTTCAATACTATACCAAATCTTATTATATAATAATAGTGATAAAAAAAATATTCATGAAAATCATAAATAAGAATAACTTTTCAAGAAAGTTGTTGACATATACTCATAACTTGTTATAATAAAAGTATAGAGCATATGCTCATAATGGAAAGGAGAGATAAGTTATGGCAAGAAGAGATGGAACTGGCCCTATGGGACAAGGGGCAATGACTGGTCGAGGTATGGGAGCTTGTATTGGAAATATTAGCAGAAGATCTTCCTATGCTAGAAATAGATTTAATGGAGGTCAAGGCAGAGGTTTTGGAGCTAAAGGCTTTAGATGCAGACAAGGATTTGGAGGATATATGGTAGAAGAGCCAATAAATACAATGTCTGAAAAGGAATGGTTATCTAAAGAAAAATCAGTATTAGAAGAAAAACTAAATCTACTAAATAAAGAATTAGATAATTTATCTGATGAATAACAGATTCTTCCTGTTATTCATTTTATCTTACTTAAAGGGAAGTGATCATATTGGCAAGACCTAGAAAATTAAGAAAGGTCTGTAATTTACCACAAACAAATAAATTTGGGCCAATAAATTCTTGCCATGAAAATATAGAAACGATTTCTATGACTGTGGAGGAGTACGAAACTATAAGACTAATAGACTTAGAAGGTTTAACTCAGCAAGAATGTGCAGATATTATGCATGTAGCAAGAGCCACAGTCCAAAGAATTTATATTGAAGCAAGAAAAAAATTAGCTGACTTTCTAGTGAATGGCAATATGTTAAATATTGAAGGTGGTAGTTACAAACTATGTAGTGAAAAAAAACAAGCTCAAGGATGCGGAAGATGTCGCAGACATAGATTTGGAAGAGAAAATGGAAACATAAATTTAGAGGAGGAATAAAAATGATTATAGGAATACCAGTAGAAAAAGATTCAATGAATGCAAGTATTAGTGACCATTTTGGACGTACAAATTTTTTCTTAGTTTATAATACAGATAATAAAGAAAGTACTTTTATAGATAATACTGCTGCCAATAGTACAGGTGGAGCAGGTATAAAAGCTGCTCAAACAATTGTAGATAACAAAATAGATATATTAATATCTCCAAGGCTAGGACAAAATGCTGCGGAAGTAATTAATTCTCAAAATATAAAATTATATCAATCTATAGATGCATCTATAGAAGATAATATAAAAGCATTAGAAGAAGATAAATTATCCCCATTAAATGACATTCATGAAGGATTCCATGGTAATGGAAAATAATAATATAAAAATAGCAGTTTTAAGTGGTAAGGGTGGCACGGGGAAAACCCTTGTATCTGTAAACTTAGCTGCAGTAGCTAAAACTGCTAATTATATTGACTGTGATGTAGAAGAACCTAATGGTCATTTATTTTTCAAACCTAAGAATATAAAAACTGAAAAGGTATTCAGAGAAATACCTCTAGTAGATGATAATTCATGTATAGCTTGTCAAAAATGTGTTAACTTTTGTAATTTCAATGCTTTAGCATATACAAATAAGTTAATCATATTTAAGGATATTTGTCATTCTTGTGGCGGCTGTATGTTAGTTTGCCCAGAAGATGCCTTAACAAAGCAAAATAAATTTATAGGTGAAATTGAAAAAGGTAAAAGTGAAAATGTAAATGTTTTTTCTGGTTTTCTCACAACTGGAGAACCTTCTGGTACTCCTATTATTGATGCATTGCTAAATAATGTTGCAGAAAGTCAAGATATTACAATAATAGATTCACCTCCTGGTAGTGCATGTATAGTAATGGATAGTATAAAAGATGTTGATTACTGTGTGTTGGTTGCTGAACCTACTATTTTTGGAGTTCATAATCTTAACATGGTATATGAATTAGTAACTCTTTTCAACAAACCATTTGGTGTAGTACTTAATAAAACTTTAGATGGAGAAAATCCTTCTAAGAAGTTTTGTATTGAAAAGAAAATCAATATTCTAGAGGAAATACCCTTTGATAATCATTTAGGAACACTAAACTCAAACTCAATTATAGTATCAAGAGAAGAAGAAAAATATAGAAATTTATTTTCTAATTTATTAAATAATATAACTAAGGAGGTAAAAAATGAAAGAATTGTTAATCCTTAGTGGAAAAGGTGGTACAGGGAAAACTACAATAGCCAGTGCTTTTATAAAACTATCTGAAGCTAAGGCTTTTGCAGATTGTGATGTTGATGCTCCAAATTTACACTTAGTAATGAAGAACCTATCCAAAGCTAAGACTAAAGATTTTTATGGTTTAGATAAGGCTAAAATAAATCAGGATAAATGTATACAATGTGGATTATGTGAAAAACATTGTAATTTTAATGCAATAGCTTATAATAAAAGTAAAGACCAATACATTGTAGATACTTTTGCCTGTGAAGGATGTTCTGTTTGTGAATTTGTATGTCCAGAAAATGCAATAATTATGAATCCTGCTATTGCAGGAGAATTAATGCTTTATGAAAATGATAATGTTTTCTCTACAGCATGTTTAAAAATGGGAAGTGGAAATTCTGGACTCCTGGTTACAGATGTAAAAAAGGGAATGAAATCTATTCCTGTTGAAAGTGAATTAGCAATTATTGATGGCTCTCCTGGCATAGGTTGTCCAGTTATTGCCTCTATAAGTGGAGTAGATATGATTCTAATAGTTACAGAACCTTCTGTTTCCGGTATAAGTGATTTAGAAAGAATAATAAAAACTGCGGATCATTTTAAAACCCCAATAGCAGTTTGTATAAATAAATATGATATTAATCTGGATAATACAAATAAAATTATAGATTTATGTAAAAATTTAAATATAAATTTTGTAGGTAAAATACCTTATGATAAAGAAGCTATAAAAGCAGTTAATAAGGGACTTACTATAATTGATGTAGAATGCCCAGCAGGCAATAGCACAAAAAATGTATATGCAAATACAATGAAATTACTTTTATAATAAATCTAGAATTAAGGAGATGTGACAAATGACACAAAACTGCGATAACAATTGTTCAACATGCGGTGTTGAATGCGATGAAAGAAAAGAGGAAATAGATTTTTCTGAAAAACCTCACGAACTTAGTAATGTAAAAAAAGTTATAGGTGTAGTTAGTGGAAAAGGTGGAGTTGGAAAATCTCTAGTTACTTCTATGTTAGCTGTTGCTATGAATAGAAAAGGATATAAATCAGCTGTGTTAGATGCTGATGTTACTGGTCCTTCTATACCAAAAAGTTTTGGCATCAAAGGAAGAGCTAAAGCTAATAAATTAGGATTATTACCTAGTAAAAGTGAAACTGGAATTGATATAATGTCTATAAATTTACTTCTTGAAAATGATACTGATCCAGTAGTGTGGAGAGGCCCTGTTATTGCAGGTACTGTAAAACAATTTTGGACTGAAGTAATATGGGAAAATATAGATTACATGTTTATAGATATGCCTCCTGGAACTGGAGATGTTCCATTAACTGTATTTCAATCTTTACCTATAGATGGAATAATAATAGTAACTTCTCCACAAGAACTTGTATCTATGATCGTATCTAAGGCTGTTAATATGGCTAAAATGATGAATATTCCTATACTAGGAATTGTAGAAAATATGTCTTATTTCAAATGTCCAGATTGTGATAAACAATATGATATATTTGGAAAAAGCCATATAGAAGAAGTCGCTAAAGAACACGGAATAGAAGTCTATGATAAATTACCTATAGATCCTAAGATATCTAAAGCTTGTGATATGGGTAAGATTGAATTTTTAGATGGAGAATTGCTTCCTAATATAGGAAACAAATTAGAAAAAATAGGGATGGAGGAATAATAATGAAAATAGCAGTTGCAAGTGATAAAAAAAATGTAAGTGGACACTTTGGTTTTTGTGAAGTTTTTGAGATATTCCATGCAGAAAATAATAAAATAGTAAAAGAAGAATCATTAGAAAATCCTGGACATAAACCTGGATTCCTACCAAATTATTTACATGAAAATGGCGTAGATGTAATAATTGCCGGTGGTATGGGTGGAGCTGCAGTTGATATATTTAATGAACATAATATTGAAGTTATTATAGGAGCAGATGGCCCTTCTAAAGAAGCTGTTGAAGCATACTTAAAAGGAGATTTGAAATCTACTGGTTCTGTATGCCACGATCATGATCACCAACATTAAAAAAATAACCCTATTACAATTTTAAAATTGTAATAGGGTTATTTTTTTAATTAAATTTTATACCATTTTTACTTAAATATGATACTATTATTTCAGCCGTTTCCTCTATGGCCTTATTAGAAACATCTATTATTGGACATCCTATTCTTTTCATAATTCTTTCCGCATATTCTAATTCATCCATTATCCTAGAGAAATTAGCATAATTTGAACTATTAGGTAATCCTAGAGATTTTAATCTTTCTCCTCTAATCTTATTTAATTTTTCTGGTGAATTTGTAAGACCTATAAATTTTCTTGCAGATACTTGATATATCTCCTCAGGAAGACTTGCTTCTACCACTAATGGAACATTGGCTACTTTTATATTTTTATTTGCTAAGTACATTGAAAGAGGTGTTTTTGACGTTCTTGATACACCTAACAATACAATATCTGCCTCTAATAATCCTCTAGGATCCTTTCCATCATCATATTTTACTGCAAATTCTATGGCAGCAACTCTTTTGAAATAAGCTTCATCAAGCTTCCTCATGGCACCTGATTCCCTAGTGGGTTCATTTTCTAATATCAAACTTAATCCTTCTATTAAAGGACTCATTAAATCTACAGTCACTAGACCTCTTACATCTGAAAATTTTTCAATAATCCTAACTAACTGCTTATTTACTAAGGTATAAATTAATAAGGAATTCTCATATTCTGAAGCTTCATTAAGGATTTGAAGTAAATGTTCTATATCTTGAATATAGGAATATCTTTTTATTTTATAATTATCCGTTTTAAATTGTGCTATTGCCGCTCGCACTACTATTTCTCCAGTTTCTCCTAGGGAGTCTGAAACAACATATATCTTTAATTCTTCCAAATTCATCACCTCTTCTATATGTGATATGCTATACTATCTTATCTGCTAATATAGTACAGTGTATTAATTTTTATGTCAATAGTTTTATCGATTATAGCATCTTTTCCCTAATATTTCGTATAACTTTTATTGAAATATATAATTATATACTGTAGTTAATATATATGAGGCGATTTAATGAATATCTTATTATCTGTTTTAAAATAGACAATATACATATCCAATATATATTGATAAAAGTAAAGCTCCTGTTATTCTACCTATCTTCTTGAAAAGTATTCCTGAAAGAATAAATATAAGAGATATTAAAACAGCTATGGGAAGGTCTGTATTTATTGTTTGAGATGTTATGATTAATCCTTCACTACTAACTAAGGTAGAGACTCCTAATACTAGGGTAATGTTTATTATATTTGCTCCTAGTATATTACCTACTGATATGCTTTGTTTGTTTTTTATTGTGGCAGATATACCTGTTACTAACTCTGGTAAAGATGTACCTAAAGCTAATAAGGTAAGACTTATAACTATCTTTGGTATTCTAAAGAAATCAGCTAATTCTATACCTGCCTTTATTAATAACTGTGCACCTAGTATTATTAAAATAGCTCCTGATATAAACTTCATAATATTTATAAAAGAATTCTCTTTATTTCTAGATTTTGCTTCTAGCTTTCTTGCTTTAACATCGTACTTCCTATGTTCTAAAAAATTAAGCAACATAAATAATACTAGTAACAATATTAATAATTTACCATCTTTATATGTAACTACACCATCTGCAGCAAAAAAATAAAAGAGACTTAAATATGAAAACATCATGGCCCCCTTAAGACCAAAAAAATCACTATCTATTTTTATAGGTCTTATCATAGCTACGATACCTATTACAAATGCTATATTGCATATATAAGATCCAATAGCATTTCCTACTGCCATATCAGAAAAACCTTTACTACTAGAAATAACTGAAACAAAAAACTCTGGCAGAGTAGTAGCAAGGCTTACTAGAATTGCACCTATTATGCCAAAAGAAACTCCTGTTATTTCTCCTATCCAAATAGTAGAGTCCAAGAACCAATCTCCACCTTTTACTAAAATTAAAAGACCTATTGCTAATAAGAACAAAGTAAAATAGATACTCATATTTTCCTCCTATAGTAGATTTATTATTTAAAACTCCTACTATATTTATATATGAATATCTATTGTATTATTACTTATAATTACATCCTTCTCCACCACATATTATTTCTTCATAACTTTCCTTTGTATATAATCTTCCTAAATCTGTTAATTTGATTATATCTCTTTCAATATAGATCCTTTCCTCGCTTTTTAATTCATCTAATATCTTATTTAAAAAGTCCTCCTTCCAATTTAAATGTTGATTTATTGTATTTATTCCACTTTCAAATTTTTCATCATCATGACCTTCATGATTTAATATATGAAATAAGAGAGATTTTCCTGCAAATTCAATTTTTTGTTTTCTTCTTCTATTCATAGTTGTTATTAATCCTCTCTTAGGTGCAAATACAAATACTAAGAAAAATAATATACCTGTCATAACTGCCATAGAACCTGCTATAGATACATCAAAATATTTAGCAAGCTGATATCCTAATACTCCATTTACCCCACCTATACCAGCACTTAAAATTATCATCAATTTAAGATTATCTGTTAAAAGATAGGCTGTTATTGGAGGCCCTATCATAAATGCTATTACTAGTATTGATCCTACAGATTCAAAAGCTCCAACTGCAGTCACAGAAACTATAGCCATCAAACTATAGTGCATTAATGTAGGCATAAATCCTAGAACTGCTCCAAGTGCTGGATCAAATGTAATTAGCTTTAGTTCCTTAAAAAATATAACAATATACAATATATTTATAAGCAATATAGTAGCCATAGAATAAATAGCCTTAGCCCCTATATCCTTACCAAATACCAGCATACGATTAAATGGGGCAAAGGCCAATTCACCCAATAGTACTGCATCTGTATCCAAATGTACAGAAGCTGCATATTTAGATATTATAATTATAGCTATACTAAACAGTAAAGGAAATACTACACCTATAGCCGAATCCTCAGATACTAATTTAGTACTATTTAAAACTTCAGTTAAAAACACAGTGAACACTCCCATAAGAGCTGCTCCTACTATCAACAAAGGTGAAGTTAAACTATTGGTCATAAAAAATACTATAACAATTCCTAAAAGTATTGTATGAGTAATTGCATCTGTCATCATGGCCATCTTTCTTAAAACTAAAAAAACCCCAGGAAGTGAGCTTGCCACTGCAACTATAACTGCAATTAATTGAATTTCTAGTTCTGGTGTCATTAGGCTTCTCCCCTTTCAAAATGTTCTTTTGCATAATCAAAACCTTTATTTGTTATTGCCCATTTATTAAAATAGTCTGACTTAGCAAATCCTTTATCTTCTAAAGATTTTAATATATTAGTAACTTTTTTCTGTGAAGCTTTATCTTGAGTCTTTTCCGGTTTAATTACATATATATCATGACTATGAGATATATCTTCATGATTCATTGCTAAATGATATAAATTAACTAATACCTGATTTTCATTTATTTCTCTTTTGTTTTTCTTTTGTCTAAAATAATTCCACACTAATCCCCTATTTGGAGCTAAGGTTAAACTAATTAAAACTATTGCACTTATTGTTATTACGATTGTTGGCCCTGTAGGCAACTTCGTTATCATAGAGCTCAGCACTGTACCTATAATCCCTGATATGCCTCCAAATATGGCTGAGAGAACTACCATAACAGATAATCTATCTGTCCATTGCCTTGCTGCTACTGCTGGGGCTGTTAACATAGCACTCATTAAAATAACTCCCACAGTTTGAATTCCTATTATAATAGATGTAACTATTATAAAAAACAATAGTGCTGTTATTTTATCTGTAGAAAAGCCAATACTTTTTGCAAATTCTTCATCAAAGGATATTAGTTTGAACTCCTTCCAAAATAATATAACTATAAAAATAAGTACTACACCTAAAACGGTAATAATCTGTACATCCCTTTTCAAAAGTGTAGATGCTTGACCAAATATAAACTTTTCTAAGCCAGCTTGATTAGAATTTGGTATCTTCTGTATATATGTTAAAAGAACCATACCTCCACCAAAAAAAACGGACAATACTAAAGCTAAAGCACTATCGAATTTAATTCTTGAATATTTACTTATATTTATTATTAAAAATGTAGATAACAATCCTGATATAAGAGCTCCAAGCAACAAGACCTCCGTTCTCTTTGTCTGTGTAAATAAAAAGGCTAGAGCAATACCAGGTAAAGCTGAATGTGAAACTGCATCTCCCAGAAGACTTTGTTTCCTTATAACTGCAAAGCTTCCTAATACTCCTGATATTATCCCAAGTAACATAGAACCTAGAGATACTATCCTAAATGTATAATCTGTAAAAATAATTTCCCACATATTCAAAACCACCACCTACCTTTTTAATATTTCCCCTGTGCTCCTGTAGGTCTTTTCCAAATTTTCATCTGTAAAGATTTCACTTACAGGCCCACTTGCTATTATTTGAGTATTTAAAAGTACTACATGATCAAAATATTCTTCTACGGTTTGAAGATCATGATGTACCACTATTAAGGTCTTGCCCCTATCTTTCAAAGCCTTTAATAAAGAAATTATTGTTTTCTCAGTTTTAGCATCTACTCCTTTAAAAGGTTCATCCATAAAATATATATCTGCATCTTGAACTAAAGCTCTGGCAAGAAAAACTCTTTGTTGTTGTCCTCCAGATAACTGAGATATTTGCCTATTAGCAAATTCCTCCATTCTTACTTGTTTTAGAGCTTCAAGAGCTCTCTTTTTTTCCTCTTCTCCTGGCCTTTTAAACCATCCTAATTCTCCATAAGTTCCCATGAGAACTACATCTAGGACATCTGTAGGAAAATCCCAATCAACACTACCACTTTGAGGTACATATCCTATATGTTTCCTTTGAGACTTATAAGTGTCTCCATTAAAAAGCACCTTGCCTGACACTGGTTTTACTAAATCTAGCATGGCCTTAATTAAAGTTGATTTTCCAGCACCATTAGGACCTACTATTGCCATTAAAACAGCCTTTGGTATATTTAAATCTATATCCCAAAGTACAGGTTTAGTATCATAAGCTACAGTCATATCTTCAACTTCTATTATATAATCTCTTTCCATAAATTTACCTCCTATATTTCATAATTATTTTAAAGCATCTACAATTGTATCTATATTAGC
>CAZMMV010000003.1:0-60931 GCA_964567475.1 uncultured Tissierellaceae bacterium
TATGATATAATATGTATGAATAATAAAGTATAGAGTAGATTATATTAGAAACTTAAAATGGGAGTGAAAGCATGAAAATCGCAGTAATTGGAATAAATCACCACAAATCATTGATTGAAATTAGAGAGAAATTTTCATTTACTGAATCAATGAAGATAGAAGCTTCAAACTTAATATTAGATAAATCCAGTAAAGAAGTGATAATAATATCCACATGCAATAGAAGTGAGATATATGTTGCAAGTGAAAATATAGATAAATCAATAGAAGAAGTAAAGGGTTTTTATGAGGAATATTTTAAATTTCCAAATGCCGAAGACTACATATTTGTTAAAAAGAATAGAGATGCTGTAGTCCATCTTTATATGGTATCTGGAGGACTTGATTCTATGGTTCTAGGAGAAGATCAAATAATAGGACAAGTAAGGGAAGCCATGACTTTTTCAATGGATTTGGGATTTAGTAAAAAGGTGTTAAATAGGTTATTTATGGATGCAATATCTGAAGGAAAGAAAATAAGAAGCAATCTTAAAATATCAGAAATTCCTCTATCTACAAGCTATATAGGCATAAAAATTCTTAAAGAAGAAATAGGATCTTTAAAAGGTAAAAAGGCCCTTATAATAGGAGCAGGTAAAATGAGTAGCTTAGCTATTAGATATCTTTTAGAAGAAGAAATGGAAGAAATATATATATCCAATAGAAGCCATGGTAGAGTAAAGCAATTATTTAAAGAGTTTGATGGTTTTAATCAATTAATAGCTGTAGAATATAGCCAGAGATATGAAATACTTAAAGATGTAGATGTTTTAATTACAGCGACAGGGGCACCTCATACAGTTATAGCCTATGAGGATCTAAAAAAGACCGATAAAAACTTATATATATTAGACTTAGCTCTTCCTAGAGATGTAGAATCAAAAGTAGGGGAAGAAGAAAATATAGTATTGTATCACAACGATGATTTACAAAAGCTATCAGAAGATAATTTATCCAAGAGGATAGATCTTTCTGAAGAAGCTACTGAAATGATAGATGAAGATGTAGATAAATACATGGATTGGATAAGTAGTATAAAGGCTGATCCCCTTATAGAATCTTTAAATAAAAGATGTAGTTCAATAAAAAGAGATACTATGGATTATATTGATAGAAAAACAAATTTAAATAAAAGAGATAAAAAAATAATAGATAAGATGATTATGTCTGCATTGAAACAACTTACAAGAGAACCAATAAAAGCATTAAAACAAGTAGATGAAAAAGATTTAGAAGAATATATAAAAGTAACAAAAAAAATATTTAATGTTTAGAGGTGTAAAATGTTCTATCCTATAATGATTGATATACATGATAGAAAAATAGTAATAGTAGGCGGTGGAAAGGTAGCCTATAGAAAATCTAAAAACCTGTTAAAATATGGTGGTAAAGTAATTATATTAAGTCCAGAAACAATAGATGATTTTAAAAGATTAAAAGATATTTATAAAGACAAATTACAATTTGTATATAATAAATATGAAAAAGTATATATTGAGGATGCCTTTTTAGTAATAGCAGCTACATCTTCTAGTCTAGTAAATCAAGAAATATCTAAGGATTGTAAGGAATTAAATATATTATCTAATATAGTTGATAGCAAAGAGGACTGTGACTTTATAACAACCTCCATAATAAATAATGATAATTTAACAATTTCCGTTTGTACAATGGGGAGTTTTCCCTATTTAAGTAAGAAAATAAGAATAGATATGGAAGAAAAATATAAGAAGTTTGACAAAGAATATATAAATGTACTAGAAGAAATTAGAAATATAATCCTAAATAAGTATCCAGATGAAACTAGAGAAATGATGGACCAAGCTTTAGAACTAGACTTAAAGGATTTAAAAGAATTATTAGAAAAACTTAAAAAATAGTATACAGGAGATGATAGTGTGAAAATAGTAGTAGGAAGTAGGGGTAGCAATCTAGCAGTGACACAGACAAATATAGTTTTAGATAGTATCAAAGAAAAGCATCCGGAAATTGATTTTGAGTTAAAAATTATAAAAACAAAGGGAGATATATTAAAGGATATACCTATTGGTAAAATAGGAGGAAAAGAAATATTTATAAAAGAAATAGAAAAAGAACTACTAGATGGAACAATTGATATGGCAATACACAGCATGAAAGATATGCCAGGAGAATTACCAAAAGGATTAAAATTGTCATTTACTCCCCAAAGAGAAGATTACAGGGATGTATTAGTACTAAAAGAAGGATATAAAAGCCTTGATGACATACCAAAGGGTGGAGTAATAGGTACTGGTAGTAAAAGAAGAAAATATCAGATAATGAGACATAGATCAGATTTAGAAGTAGTTGGAATAAGAGGTAATATAGAAACTAGAATAAATAAAATAGAAACAGAAAATTTAGATGGGGTAATTATCGCAGCCGCTGGTCTTAATAGATTGGGATTAGATTTAGGCGAAAGAGTAATTTATCTAGAGAAAGACATAGTACTATCATCACCTACTCAAGGAATACTAGCCATTGAAATCAGAGAAAATGATGAAAAAATGGAAAATATATTAAAAAGCATTTCTCATAGAGAAACAGAAATCCAAGCCAAAGTTGAAAGGGCTTTTTTAAAGGGAGCAGGAGGAAGTTGTCATATTCCAGTAGGAGCATATTGCCAAGTTAAAGATGAAAAGATATATTTAGAAGGTCTATTAGGAACAATAGACGGAGAAATCTTAATAAAGAAAACAATAGAAGGTGATTTACACTCTTTAGAAGAAACAGGAGAAAAACTGGCTAGAGAAATAGTAGAGGAGATGGAGAGAGGCCATGCATAATAAAGTATATTTAGTAGGGGCAGGTCCAGGGGATCCAGGCTTGATAACATTGAAGGGATATTCTGTTTTAAAAAAGGCAGATGTAGTAGTATATGATAGATTAGTTAATCCTACATTATTAGATTATTGTAAAGAAGAATGTAAACAGATATATGTAGGAAAATCAGCAAATCATCATACAAAAACTCAAGATGAGATTAATGAAATAATCTATGAACAGGCAAAAGAAGGAAATCTAGTTGTCCGACTTAAAGGGGGAGATCCTTATGTGTTTGGTAGAGGTGGAGAAGAAGGAGAATACCTCTATGATAGAGGTATAGAATTTGAAACAGTAGCTGGTATAACATCGGCAATAGGAGGACTAGCATATGCAGGAATACCTATTACCCATAGAGGAGTAGCTACATCATTTCATGTAATTACTGGGCATTTAAAAGATGATGATGAGGAATTAAACTGGCAAGCTTTAAGTTCATTAAAGGGAACTTTAGTTTTTTTGATGGGAGTTTCAAACTTGGGAAATATATCAGAAAACTTAATGAAAAATGGTAAAAGTGGAGAAACACCAGTAGCTATAATAAATTGGGCTACTAGGAAAAATCAAAAAACAGTAACTGGAAAATTATCTAATATATATGAAATAGCACTGAAAGAAGAAATAAAGCCTCCAAGTTTAATTGTTATAGGAGACGTAGTAGCTTTAAGAGAAAAATTAAACTTCTTTGAGAATAAGGCCTTATTTGGAAAAAATATAGTAATTACTAGAGAAAAATCTCATGCAAAAAAGACTATTAAAAGGTTCGAAGAATTAGGGGCAAATGCTATATCATTTCCCACTATAAAAACAGAAGAAATAAGTCCAAACAAAGAATTGGACAAGTCAATTGAAAATATTAAAGATTATTCCTATATTGTATTTACAAGTGTTAATGCAGTTACAATATTTTTCAAAAGGTTATTTGAACTAGACAAAGATATAAGAGATATGGCAGGTATAAAAGTTGCAGCTGTAGGACCTAAGACAGAAAATGCAATAAAGAATCATGGTATAAAATCTGATATTCTAGCAGAAGAATATACAGCAGAAGGACTAATAGAAGAATTGACAAAGGTCTTATCAAGTGAAGAAAAAGTATTGATTCCTAGGGCAAAAATAGCTAGAAAAGAATTAGTAGAAGAATTATCCAAGATATCAAAAGTAGAAGAAGTTCACATATATGATACATTGAAGACAAAAGAAAGCATAGACGGTATAATAGAATCTCTAAAAGATTTAGATTCATATTATTTGTTATTTACTTCTTCATCAACTTTTACAAACTTTGTTGAAATACTTGGAGAAAAAAGAAATCAAGTTTTAGATAAAGGAAAAATAATATCTATTGGCCCAATAACTACAAAGACTATTGAAGAATCAGGAAATAAGGTATATAAAGAAGCTAAGGAATATACCATAGATGGAATAATAAAACTATTTATAGAGGAGAAGATATAAGTGAAAAGAAGCAGAAGATTAAGAGGAAATCCTACAATGAGAAGTATGGTAAGGGAAACTCATTTATCAATAGATGATTTCATATATCCATTGTTTGTAGTAGAAGGAGAAAACATAAAAAGAGAAATATCATCTATGAAGGGAGTTTATCATTTTTCTGTAGATAAGGTGATAGATGAGGTAAAGGAAATATTAGATTTAGGTATAAAATCTATAATGCTATTTGGTATACCTGATAAAAAAGATAGTGTAGGTTCTGGAGGATATGCAAAGGATGGTATAATTCAGAAAGCCATAAGAGCTATAAAGGCTAATTGTCCAGAAATGTATATAGTAACAGATATATGCATGTGTGAATATACTTCCCATGGACATTGTGGAATATTAAAAGAAAATGGACAAGTAGATAATGATGCAACATTACCTTACTTAGGTAAAATAGCAATTAGTCATGTAGAAGCAGGGGCAGATATGGTTGCACCTTCAGATATGATGGATGGTAGGGTAGGATATATAAGAAAGGTATTAGATGAGAATGGATATGAAACAATACCTATAATGGCTTATAGTGCAAAATATTCATCATCTTTCTATGGTCCTTTTAGAGAAGCAGCAGATTCTGCTCCAAGTTGTGGAGATAGAAAATCTTATCAAATGGATTGGGCAAACTCTGATGAAGCAATAAGAGAAGTTATGTATGATATAGAAGAAGGAGCAGATATTGTAATGGTAAAACCAGCTCTTTCATACCTAGATATCATAAGAAGAGTTAAAGATAATTTCAATATGCCTATTGCAGCTTATAATGTTAGTGGAGAATATTCAATGCTAAAAATGGCAGTGGAAAATGGTCTCGTAGGAGAAGAAACAATAATGGAAGTTCTAACATCTATAAAAAGATCAGGAGCTGATATTATAATTTCATACTTTGCAAAAGATATAGCAAAATCTCTTAAATAAAAATAAAAGGAGAATGAAAAGTGGAATTTGAAAAATCAATTAAAGTGTATAAAGAAGGATTAAAATATATACCAGGTGGTGTAAATAGTCCAGTTAGAGCTTTTAAATCTGTTGATGCAGACCCAGTATTTATAAAAAAAGCTTATGGCAGCAAAATAGAAGATGAAGATGGAAATACTTATATAGACTATATAGGCTCTTGGGGTCCAGCTATATTAGGTCATTTAAATAGTGAATTGATGGAAGGAATAGAAGATGTAATAAAAGACGGACTAAGCTTTGGATTACCTACTAAAATAGAAGTAGATATGGCAAAATTAATGGTAGAATCTTATCCAGCTATAGATATGGTTAGGATGGTAAACTCAGGAACAGAGGCAACTATGAGTGCTATCAGAGTAGCTAGAGGATATACTGGAAGAGATAAAATAGTAAAGTTTGAAGGATGCTATCATGGCCATAGTGATTGCCTACTAGTTAAATCAGGTTCAGGTACTATAACTTATGGAGTGCCTACAAGTCTAGGAGTACCAGATGTAATAATTAAGGATACAATAGTATGTAGATATAATGATATAGAAGATATAAGAAAGACCTTTGAAGAAGAAGGAGAAAATATAGCAGCAATAATAGTAGAACCAGTAGCAGGTAATATGGGATTGGTTCCAGCTACAAAAGAGTTTTTACAAGAATTAAGAAGGATAACTAAGGAAAATGATTCCCTTCTTATCTTTGATGAAGTAATTTCAGGATTTAGAATTGCCTACGGTGGAGCAAGTGAAATATATGGAATAGAACCAGATATGGCTTGCTTTGGTAAGATAATAGGAGGGGGATTCCCAGTAGGGGCATATGGTGCAAAAAAAGAAATAATGGGGATAGTTTCTCCACTTGGAGGAGTATATCAAGCAGGAACCCTTTCAGGTAACCCTCTTGCCATGCATATGGGATATAAAAATATAAAGATATTAAAAGATAATAAAGACTTATACGAAAAGATGGAAGAGATGGCAATAAAACTAGAAAAAGGAATATCAGAAAACATTAAGAAAACAGGTGTAAAAGCTAAAATAGTAAGATTTAAAAATATGCTTACACTATTCTTTGGAGAAGGTCCATTTAATAATTATGATGATGTACAGAGCTGTGATACAGCAATGTACGCAAAATACTTTAAAGAAATGTTAAATAGAGGAATAATGTTACCACCTGCACAATTTGAATGTATGTTTTTATCAATAGCTCACAGTGATGAAGATTTAGACTACACAATAAAATCAAATCTAGAAGCCTTAGAAGCAATAAGCAAATAAAGACAAGACCTAGGAAAATTTTTCTAGGTCTTATTAAATTAGTTTGGTTAATAAGTTTTTAAATGTTTTAATAGGGTATATTCATATAGTAGAGCTAGTATAGAGATTATTGTGGAGGTAGCTAAAAATGGACATAGAAAGTTTAGTAAATGGACATGGAAAAAAATATTCGCCATATAAAGGTAAGTTAATAAATAATCTTTCCATAGGGCAATTAGCCCTATTTAACATATCTGGTAATATAAAAAAGGTAGAAAATTTAACTAGGCATATATTAAAAGCAAGAAAAATAGATAAGGTAAAAGAAAGTTATCCAAAGCTTAAATCCATAGAAGAATGTCTAGGCAAAAAAGAACTCTATGAATCTTGTCTAGATATCATAAAAGAAGATATGAATAAAACTAATAAAAAAGAATATATAAGCAAAATATTAAATACATATGAGTTTGGACTTTCTTCAGGAATCTTTCATACCTTAATTAGAACTTATTATGCAGTAGATGGATTTGAAAAAAGAGAAGGTTTAGTAGATGAAGTAGCTAGGTCACTTGCTTATTACATAACGGCATATAAAGAAGGAGATTTATTTGAAAGAAAAATAAATGGAATATATATAATGCAAGAAATGAGAAAATTAATAAATAATTATAAAATAAGAAATATATTAGCAAAAGAAGATACCCTTGGTCAGCAAATAAGAGCCTTATATAATTATGAAAATTACATAAAATTAGCTTTCGTCATAAAGGGCGATGCAGATGATAAAGTAAGAAGTTTATTAGGATTATTATTACCTATATTTATTAATACAGGAGATATGTTGGTTTTCCACTGTATCACAGCTATTCAAGCATTAATAGGACTTAGAGAGTATTATGAGGATTTTGAAAGAGCTTTAGATATTTTGACATCAACTATCATTACTCATTTATTAACAATAGATAATTTAGATTTTGCATTTAAAAAGGGTGATTCCCTAGAGTTTTCTTGGAAATATATAATTAGTTTGGCTGCAGAATCAACGAATGTACATAATATAGAAATTGCAAACAGTTGTAGAGAATTATATAAACTTTATCCTATGAAACAATTAAAAACAGCAGCATTAAAAAAGATAGATATTATTTAAATCTATAAAATTTCACCATTTCTTAGGCTTGTTCATACAATATATTGAACAAACTAAAATAGGATGGTGAAATTTTATGTATAGAAATAGATGTTTAACACTAGGCATGATGGCTCCAGATTTTGAAGCTAAGTCCACATTTGGACCATTAAGATTATCAGATTATAGAGGAAAATGGGTAGTGCTTTTTTCTCATCCAGGAGACTTTACTCCTGTCTGAACCACTGAGTTTATTGCTTTTGCAGAGCAATATTCATGTTTCTTGGAAAGAAACACTCAATTAATAGGAATAAGCTTAGATAGCAATTCTTCTCATCTTGCTTGGGTTTATGATATATATAAAACTACAGGAATTGAGATTCCTTTTCCAATAGTATCAGATCCAAGTATGGATATAATCAATATGTATGGAATGATAGCACCAGATATAAGTACAAGTACTACAGTGAGAAATGTATTTATAATTGATCCTAATGGAATAATTAGGGCAATACTAGTATATCCTTTAACCAATGGAAGATATATACCAGAAATAATAAGACTTCTAATAGCACTACAGACAACAGATGCAAATAAAGTAGCAACTCCAGCAGATTGGCTTCCAGGTCAGCCAGTAATAGTGCCAGCACCACAAACTTATGATGAATTAATTGAAAGGGTAAATAGCGATGAATATAACTGTGTAAGTTGGTATTTATGTTATAGAGATTTATAAATAGAAAAAATCTTCTTATCTTAGATAGGAAGATTTTTTTATATAAGCCTAATATTTTATACTTATATATTGATGGTATGTTATTATATAATTAATATGTGAATATATAGGTTATTATTTATTGGATTTGACAAATAATAGGGTATATAAGTAATATTCAAAGAAAAAGGGAGGTATTTAATTATGGCAAATATAAAATATGATATAACAGAAAAAATAGCAGTATTATCAGAACGTGGAGATTGGACTAAGGAAATAAATAAGGTAAGTTGGAATGACAGACCTTCTAAATTTGATATTAGAGACTGGAATCACGAAGAGGGTAAAATGGGAAAAGGAGTTACATTGACAGAAGAAGAGGCTAAAGTTTTAATGGAGGCTTTACAGGGACTATTATAATTAAATAAAAGCAATTGAAATATGAGTGAGGTGTATCATGATTAATGAAAAAATAAGAAAATATGACATTAAAATAGGAGATTTAAAAACAGGAAAAAATAATTCCATAAGTGATGTAGAAGGTGTAAGGGTAGGTAATATAACCCTAAATAAGGATAATATTAAAACTGGAGTTACAGCTATTATTCCTCATGAAGGAAATATTTTTAAAGATAAAGTTTTAGCTGCTTCACATGTAATCAATGGATTTGGTAAATCAACAGGTCTTATTCAAATAGACGAATTAGGTGTATTAGAAACACCTATTATACTTACAAACACTCTTAGTGTGGGTCTTGCTTATGATTCATTAGTTAGATATATGTTAGACTGTAATGATGATATAGGAGATACTACAGGGACCGTCAATCCAGTTATATGTGAATGTAATGATGGAAAAATCAATGATATTAGAGGACTCCATATAAAAAATGAAGATATATTAAAAGCTATAGAATCTGCGGATATAAAATTTGATGAAGGCAATGTTGGTGCTGGTACTGGAATGGTTTGTTATGACCTAAAGGGTGGTATAGGTTCTTCTTCTAGAATCATTAGTTTAGAAGATAATGATTATACCCTAGGAGTATTGGTATTGAGCAATTTTGGTTCATTGGAGGATTTTGTATTAAATGGAGACAATATTGGAAAGAAGCTTTGTAAAGAAATAGGAAAAATAATCTCTACAGAAGATAAGGGCTCAATAATTGTTATAATGGCTACAGATATTCCTTTATCATCTAGACAAATTAAAAGAGTTATAAAAAGGGCTACTCATGGAATAGCTAGAACTGGTAGTTACTCAGGAAGTGGAAGCGGTGAAATAGTTATAGGATTTTCTACAGCTAACATAATAAAACATCATGAGAATAATGAAATAAGAGAAATAAAGATAATAAATGAAGATAAGATAAACAAGGTCTTTAAAGCGGCAGTTTATGCAACTGAAGAGGCCATACTTAATTCTATGATATGTGCTAGTTCTGTTGAAGATAGAAAGGGAGAAAAAGTATATTCTTTAAATGAATTGATATCTGAGTATAAAATTTGCAAAAAATAATATGCTATAGTAAAATAATGTTATAATACAATTAATAGTAATGTTATAATGGGAGATGAAAAATATATTATAAAATAAGTAAAAGCTTATTTATAGACTATTATTAAAAATGAATTAAGAAAGGATAATATATATGTGCGATTATAATTTAATAAAGAGTGACGCTAAGAAAGCAGTAAGCGAACTTTTAGATGCAGTTGATCTTAAAGAAAAGGATATAGTTATTGTTGGTTGTAGTACTAGTGAGGTTATGGGAAAAAGAATTGGTAAAGGTTCTGATGTAAATGTTGCAGAATATTTAATGTCAGCAATCCTACCATTACTTAAAGAGCGTAATTTGTTTTTAGGAATACAATGTTGTGAACATTTAAATCGTGGAGTAGTTGTTGAAGCTGAATGTGCTGAAAAATATGATCTTGATATAGTATCAGTTATACCACATGCAAAAGCAGGTGGAGCTATGGGTCAAGAGGCAATGAAGACTTTTGATAATCCAGTAGTAGTTGAGTCAATAAAAGCTAAGGCAAAGGCAGGAATAGATATAGGAGATACTTTGATAGGTATGCATCTGAAAAGGGTAGCAGTGCCTTTAAGATTATCTGTTAAAAAGATTGGTGAAGCTCACGTAACTAGTGCTTATACAAGACCACCACTAATTGGTGGAGAAAGAGCTAAATACAAAAAAGATTAATTATAAAAACAAATAAGATTTTAAAGTTATAATAAAAACCAGCTTATCTAAAGTTGGTTTTTATTATTTTTAAGCTTGTAATTATAGGTTTTTTCTTGTGATTATATCTTTATTAAGGTAAAATCAAGATATAGAAGGATTAATTTGAAATTGTTTTCAAGGAGGAGATTATATGTCACTGACTATATTTCATACAGGAGATATTCATCTGGGAATGAAATTCAACAATTATGGAGATGAAGTAAAAGAAGTTTTATCTGAAGCAAGATTTTTATCTTTAGAAAATATGATAAATAAATCCAATGAACTAAATACAGATATATTTGTTGTTGCAGGAGACTTGTTTAATACCATACAGGTCACAAAAAGAGATATAAAGAGAACTGTAAACATATTGGACAAGTTTAATGGATCTTGTGTACTTGTATTACCTGGTAATCATGATTATGACAATGGAATGATTGATTTATGGACTGAATTTACCAAGCATCCAAGTGAAAAGATAATACTTATAAATGAAAAAAGACCTTATTTTTTAAATGATTATGATTTAGATGTAGTTGTATATCCAGCACCTTGTCATAGTAAGCATTCCAAGAATAATAGCTTGGATTGGATAAAGGAAAAGGGCTTATCAGATACAGGTAAATATCATATAGGAATTGGCCATGGCGCCTTGGAAGGACTTTCTCCTGATTTAGAGGGGAATTATTATTATATGTCAATGGATGAGTTGGAGTCTATACATACTGATCTATGGCTATTAGGCCATACTCATATAAGATATCCATTTAAGGACGAGATATCTAATCACAAAATATATAATGCTGGTACACCAGAACCAGATGGCTTAGACTTTAAAGATGAAGGATCTGCTTGGTATATAACTATAGAGGATAATAGAACATTTGCAAAGAAAATAATTACAGGGGAATATAGATTTTTTGATAAAAATTTTGAATTAAAAGAAGAGGAAGATTTAGATAATATAAAATCATGGATATTAGAAGGTAATCCAGATAAAAAAATTATTAGATTAAATTTAAAAGGAAGTATTTCTAAAGAAACATATGAGGGTTTAAGTGATTTTTATAGACAATTAGAATCTGGAGTATTTCATTTAATTGTAGAGGATTCTGATTTAAAGATTAAGATAAATAAAGATACTATAGAAAGTGAATTTACTAGGGGATCTTTTCCCTATGAGTTTTTAAATGGATTAGTTCATGATGAGGAAGCATTGCAAATAGCATATGATTTATTGAGGAGGAGATAATATGCGCATTAAATCCTATAATTGTACAAGGTTTGCAGGTCTTAAAGATATTGAATTAGAGTTTGACAAGGGTCTTAATGTAATACTAGGGCCTAATGAATCTGGTAAGAGCACTATTATAGAAGGCATTCATTCTACTTTATTTAAAAATATAAAGCTTAGAAAGAATAATAATGCAGATAAAGATTTTACCTTTAAATTCATGCCACAGCCTAATGGAGATTTTATAGATGGAAAAGTTGTTGTTCATACTAAAGATGGAGAATATGAGATTTCAAAAGAATGGGGAAGCGATGGAAACATAAATTTATTAACTCCAAATGGCAATATAATCAAAAATGAAAAAGATGTAAATCAAGAATTATCCAATATATTGACTTATGGTGAAAGTACTTACAGTAATATTGTATTTGCAAAACAAAGAGAGTTAAAAGAAGCATTATTTAATATAATTAATGATAGTGAGATAAGTAAGGAAATCAATGATTTACTTCGAAGAACTTTAATGGAATTAGATGGTATATCCGTAGATAGCATACAGGAAAACATTGAAAATGAAATAGAAAGTCTTTATAAAAGGTGGAATAGAGAAAAAAATTATCCAGAAAATAATAAGGGAGTAAATAATCCTTATAAAACTGGACTTGGAAAAATACTTGAAAGCTATTATAACAAGGAAAATTTAAAAATATTAATGGAAAGAGCAGATAAAACAGAAAAGGATTTTGAGGATATAGGCAATAGAATTAAAAAAATAGATAATCAAGTAAATGAATTAAAAAAGGAAAAAGATAAATTAGAATCTATTGAAGATGATGTAAACAACAGAATGATATTAGAAGCAAAGATGTCCACCCTTAATAAAGATCTAGAAGATTTAAAAGAAGCCAATAGAGAGTGGCCAAAGGCTGAACAATTATTGGAACAATTAGAAGAAAGCTTAAGTAAATTACAAGAAGATAGAGAAAAAATCAATAAAGAAAAAAGTGATTTAGAAAAGATAGAAAAGAAGGAAACTTTAGAGAAAAAGTTAAAAAGCATAGAAGAAACTCAAGAAAAAATCAGTAAAATAATAGAAAAAGAATCTAGCATATCTAAAATAAAAGATGATGATATAGATAAATTAGACATGATTCAAAGAAAATTATTTGAGTTAGAAACTACTATGAAAGCTGGAAAGATGATAGCTATACTTAAAAAGTCAACAGATAAGCCAATATATGTGTCCAAGGATTTTGGAGAAAAAGAAGTGTTAGGATTAGATACATCTTTTGAAGCCAATGGAATAATTAATATTACTTATGCTGATGAATTTGAAATTGAAATTAAAACTGGGGAAATAGATTATGAAGAATTGAACAATGAATATACTGAATTAAATAAAGAATATAAAGAGTTATTAAAAAATCTTAATGTTGAAAACCTAGAAGATGCTAAGCTAAAACAAAAAATGATTAAAGAATTAGCTGATGATAAAAAATCATTAAATAAAGAAATAGAAATTAAACTAGATAATAGGACAAAGGAAGAACTAGAGAAAGAGTTAAAAGAATTAGGAAATATTAAAGGAAATAGGAAATTAGAAGATATAGAAAAAGACTTAAAAAAATTAAGCACTGAAGAAATAGACATCTCATCTGATAAGAAAAATACTAAAAATCAAATAGATTTATGGAAAGAAAAATACACTAATCCTGATAAATTATTTGATTTAGTTTTAGAAAAAAGAGCTTCTTTTAATGAAAAGGATAAAAAATTAAAGAATCTAAAAGCTCTTCCAGAACAATTTGATTCTCCAGAGGAGTTTAAGAATGAATTATCTTCTATAAAAGAAAATTTAAGCCTACATCAAGATAATTTAGAAGAATTAAGAGTAGATTATTATGAATCTAAAAATAGTCTCTTAGATGTTTCTTATGAAGAATTAAAAAGAGAGCATTCTCAAGCAGAAAAGGTATTTGAAAGAAATATTAGAAGAGGGGAAAAACTACTAGAAATTCAAAGAGTATTCTTAGAAACAAAGGAAAATTTATCTAATAATCCTATGGAACCCTTAGTAAATGAATTTGTAAAATTATTAGAAATAGTTACAGCAGGTAGTTACAAGACTGGAGAAATTGATGAAGAGTTTAATATTAGATTAGAAAATAAGAATGGTGAAATACCTATAGAATTGTTATCAGCTGGCACCTATGATGCTGTTACATTAGCATTGAGATTTTCAATATTAAAACATATATTTAGTGATGAAGGTGGATATGTAGTGCTAGATGACTGCCTAGTTGACTTGGATCCAGATAGAAAGACCCAATCAATAAGATTGATAAATGATTTTGCCAAGGATTATCAAATAATATTTACGACTTGTGATCCTGATACTGCTAATATGTTAGGCGGAAAGCTTATAAAATTATAGTTAAAAAGTCTTCATATAAAATAGTATAAATAATAATACTTATTAGATAGGAGAAAATAAATTGAAAAAAAGGATTAAATTAAGTAGCGAAAGAAAAGAAGCTATGACAAGCAAAATAGTAGAATACTTTTGGGAAGAAAGAGACGAAGAATTAGGAGAATTAGCTTCACAATTAATTTTAGATTTTTTTATAGAGGAATTAGGATCACATATATATAATCAAGGCGTAGAAGATGCATATACTTATACAAGAGATAAATTAGAAGATTTATTTGCTTTACAAATAAAAAGATAAGTGAAATTATTCCATGTTTTTTTAAATCTTGCAAAAGCCACAAAACTGTTATAATATATTAGGAAAAGGTATTGGAGGATTTTATGGAATTATTAAAACAAAGAATAATTAAAGATGGAGATATAAGAGAAGGAAATATAATTAAAGTGGATAGTTTTTTAAATCATCAAATTGATATAGACTTATTAAATGAAATTGGAAAAGAGTTTAAAATCAGATTTGTAGATGAGAAAATAGATAAAATACTTACTATAGAAGCATCTGGAATAGCTATAGCTGTTATTGCTGCTCAGTATTTTAATGTTCCAGTAGTTTTTGCTAAAAAGACTGAATCAAAAAACTTAGACAAAGATACATACGAAAGTGATGTATATTCTTATACTAAAGCTAAGACCTATACAATAAGGATATCTAAAAAGTATTTAAATAAGGGAGAAAACATACTTATAATAGATGACTTTTTAGCTAAGGGAAAGGCAGCTCAAGGGCTTATAGATATTATAGAAGAGGCACAATGTAATTTATCTGGTATAGGTATAGTTATAGAAAAAGCTTTTCAAGATGGTGGAGAAGATATAAGAAAAAGAGGAATAAAATTAGAATCTCTAGCTATAGCAGAGGATATAAAAGAGGGAGAAATAACATTTCGATAAAAAAAGCAAGGAATAAGGGCTGTTAAGACCTAATTCCTTGCTTTTTAATTATATTCTAACTTGATGATAGATTTTTTTACCTTTTCTAATAAGGATTTTTCCATCCTTAAAATCATCTAAAGTAATTTCTTTATTAAAATCATCTAATTTAACATCATCAATAGATATACCACCTTGTTGTACAAGTCTTCTACCTTCACCATTAGATTTAGTTAAATCTAATTCTTTTAATAAATTTAATATTCCTATACCTTCTTGGAATATCTCTTTTTTCATTTCAGTGAATGGTATGGAACCTTTATCAGCTGAACCAGAGAATAGTGATTTAGCTGCAGTTTCTGATTTTTTAGCTTCTTCTTCTCCATGAATCATTTTAGTTACTTCAAAAGCTAGTACTTCCTTAGCCTTATTGATTTCTGCTCCTTCTAATGCACCTAGTTCTTTAACTTCTTCCATTGGCAAGAAAGTAAGCAGACTCAAGAATTTTTCCACATCTCTGTCATCTACATTTCTCATATATTGATACAATTCATATGGTGGAGTTTTTTCAGGATCTAACCATATTGTTCCTGCTTCTGTTTTACCCATTTTGATACCAGCAGCTGTAGATAATAGTTTAAATGTCATAGAATAAACTTTATCCTGTTCTATTTTTCTAACTAACTCATATCCACCTAGCATATTAGACCATTGATCACTACCACCAAGTTGAAGTTTACATCCATGATTTCTGTATAAATGTAAGAAATCGTAGGATTGCATTAGCATATATCCAAATTCAAAGAATGTTAAACCTTGTTCTAATCTATTTTTATAGCAATCAAAGGTAAGCATTCTATTTACTGTGAAATGAACTCCTATTTCTCTCATAAAGTCTACAAAATTCAGATTAAGTAGCCAATCACCATTATTTACTACCAGAGCCTTTCCTTCACTAAAATCAATGAAATGTCCCAATTGCTCTTTAAATTTGCTGGCATTGTAATCAATCATTTCTTTAGTCATTATTTTTCTCATGTCTGCTTTTCCAGATGGATCACCTATCATAGTAGTTCCACCACCTAAAAGAGCTATAGGTCTATGACCATGCTTTTGCATATGCATCATAACCATTATTTGTAGAAAATGTCCTAGAGTTAAACTGTCAGCAGTTGCATCAAATCCAATATAAAATGGAACAGATTCACTAGCTAATAACTCCCTTAATTCATCTTCATATGTTACTTGATCAATATATCCTCTTTCTTTTAGTACATCAAATACATTTTTCATTTTATACCTCCTAATTACGCAGTCGTGCTAGTAACTCTAATTAGGTGTTTTGTCCATATAGAGTTTCTGCATTTTGCGTTTGACCTATTAAAGCTTACTATATTTGCTAATAAGTTAGGCCATAAAAAAATACACGGGTTCCATCTCATCTAAAAGGACGAGAGGAAACCCGTGGTACCACCTTAATTTGCATAAAGCCTCTGCCACGTAACGTGTGGAAATCGCAATTAAATTGAACTCAGGAATTGTATTTCATTGACTAAGGATATAGATTTCTCACTAATAATCTACTCTCTGTGAATTGTCCTAAAGGCAACTAATTAAATCCTTCATAGTTTATTTGTCTAATTATTACTATATTATTATAATTGAATTTCTTTGTCAAGGATAAAGCTACATAAAAAAAGGGACGTTATAGAAATTGTCCCTTAAAAGATATTATTTTACTTCTAATTCTTGGCTATTTTCCCATAATCCATGAATGTTGCAATATGATGTAGCATATATAGTACCTGATTCTTCAGCTTTGAAATTAAGACATGCATTTGCTTCTGTAAATAATTCACTTTCACCGTGAGCTGAGAAATTAAATGTACCGATCTCAATTGGGAATTTTTTACCTTCAGGTTGGAAATATACTTTAATCCAAGCTATATGATGCTCAAATGTATTAGGGTGTGATATTTCTTCGCCTATAACCACTTTAACATTTACTGATTCCCCTGATTTTACTGTTTCTGGTGCATGAATAACTGGTACGTGCTTTTCACCTTTCCAGTCTCCACTTTGATATAATTTACCTAAACTTTTCATCTAAAAACCTCCATATACTTTTTATTGATTCAATAAGCTTTATACCCATGTAGTATAAAAATATTCAATATAGCTATTTAAATTTTCTTTTTTAGAGTATAATATATATAAAGACGTTTATAGGAGAGATAATATGAGTAAACTAGATTTAATTGCAACTGCTACATTTGGTTTAGAAGCAGTTGTAAAAAGAGAGTTAATAAACTTAGGATATAATGATTTAAAAGTAGAAAATGGTAAGGTCACATTTTCAGCAAGTGAAAAGGATATACCTAGGGCTAATTATTGGTTAAGGGTAGCTGATAGGGTTCTAGTTAAAATAGGAGAATTTAAGGCATTTAGTTTTGATGAGTTGTTTGAGAAAACAAAGGCATTGCCATGGGATGAATGGATACCAGAGGATGCTAATTTTATAATAGAGGGTAAAAGTATAAACTCAACATTATATAGTATATCGGATTGTCAGAGAATAGTAGAAAAAGCAATAGTAGAAAAGTTAAAGACAAAATATGATGTAACTTGGTTTGAAAAGACTGGAGCAAAATATACTATAGAAGTAGCTTTATTAAAAGATGTAGCTACTTTAACTATAGATACTTCTGGAGATGGACTACACAAAAGAGGATATAGAGAGAGACAGGGAGAAGCACCTATAAAGGAAACTTTAGCGGCTGCTATGATATTGTTAAGCTTTTGGAATAAAGAAAGAGTTTTATTTGATCCTTTCTGTGGTTCAGGAACTATACCAATAGAAGCTGCAATGATAGGAAGAAATATGGCTCCAGGACTTGACCGGAAATTTGCTTCAGAAGAGTGGCCTAGAATTAAAAAGGAATATTGGAATGAGGCTAAAAAAGAAGCATTTGAAGCTATGGACACAGAAAGCAGGTTAGATATACTTGCATGTGATATAGATAAAAAAGCTATACATCGAGCAAGAGACAATGCTGCAAACTTAGGATTGGAAGATGATATTGCTTTTTTTCATAAAGACTTTAGACAAGCAGAACTTAACAATGAATATGGAGTTATGATAACTAATCCACCTTATGGTGAAAGATTAGGAGAAAAACAAGATATAGCAGAACTTTCCAAGGATTTAGGACTTAAATTTAAAGAATTAGATACTTGGTCTACCTATATAATTACTGCTGATGAATCCTTTGAAACACATTATGGAAAAGAAGCAGATAGAAAAAGAAAGCTTTATAACGGTAGAATAAAAGTAGATTATTATCAATACTACGGACCTAGACCAGATAATAGAGCAAAGCTTTAATTTTCAATTAAAGTGAAAATGTTTGATAAATAAACTAAGTGACTTATACTGATATAAGGATTAGTATTTAAACTTAATTGAATAGGGCAAGGATCTTAGTTTTTAATAAAAAATTTAAATTTGCCTAAGGGGCATATAAGGAGGAAATAAAATGAATATATATACAAAAACAGGTGACAAGGGTAAAACTAGTTTATTTGATAATAAAAGAGTGTTTAAGGATGATGCTAGAGTAGAGGCCTATGGAACTGTAGATGAATTAGGTGCTTTTATGGGTTTAGCTAAAAATTATGTAGAAGATAAGGAAATGTTTGAATATATTTGCAATATACAAAATAAGTTATTTACAGTTGCAGCTGTTTTAGCTACGGAGGATTCTTCAAAGATAAAACATAGTATTGAACAAGAAGATATAGATTCTTTAGAAAAAATAATTGATATTTATATGGGTAGGCTTGGAAATCCTACAGGTTTTATAATTAATGGTTCAGGTAAAAAATCAGGACATCTTCATATTGCAAGAACAGTATGTAGACGAGCAGAGAGAAGAATTATTACTTTATCTGGAATTGCAGATATAAATCCATTGGTTATAAAATATGTAAATAGATTATCAGATGTATTATATGCTATGGCTAGATATACTGAAGAAAAAGAAACAAGTGTAGAGTATAAATAACTTTAAATATAAGTCTGGTAAATTAATAAAAAATTCTGCAAATTTTTTTATTAAAAGATGGACTTTATCAGAGTAAAGTTATAAAATGTATATAAGTGTATGGAAATATATTGAAAAGTGTTGTAATATATAATAAATAAGACTAAGTTTATAAAGATATTTTCTTATACATTTAAATACAAATAAAGAAATGTAGGTGATGTCATGCTAAATAGTGAATATTTAAATTACATTGAAGATAAAATAGAAGAAAAGAGTACGTTAAATTATCATGTATTGGAGAGCATGGCTGATTGGGTTAGAGTTATCGATAAAAAAGGAAATATTATATATGCAAATAAAACTATGAAGAAGGCACTGGGCAACGATATTGTTGGCAAGAAATGCTATACTTGTTATGGCCAAGAAGACCCTTGCAACTTTTGTATTACAGAGAGAACCATAACAACTGGAGAAATTGTTCAAAAAGAACAAATAATTTATGGTAAGTATTTTTCAATAAAATCTTCTCCAGTTACAAACTCAAATGGCCAAATTTATGCAGCAGTAGAAGTCTTTAGGGATGTAAGCAGAGAAAGAAAATTAGAGTTAGAATTAATTAAAAAGAATAAGAAAATGAGAATAGATTTAGGATTTGCAAGAAAGATTCAAGAAAAGATCTTACCTGAAAAGGGTAAAATTAATAATTTATCCTTTGACTATATATATAATCCTTCAGAAATGTTGAGTGGAGATATGTTTGATGTCTTTAACATAGATGAGAATAATGTGGGTATATATATATCAGATGTGTCAGGTCATGGGGTAGCAGCTTCTATGACTACTATGTTTATAAGACAAACTATGAGATCTATAAAGGATGAAATATTAAATCCAGCTTGTGCATTAACTGAATTACACAAGAGATTTAAGGATTTAAATTTGGAAGTAGATAAATATTTTACAATATTTTATGGAGTATTTAATAAATTAACCTATGAATTTAAATATGCAAATGCTGGTCATAATTGTATTCCTATAAAATATAATGATAATAGTATAGAACTGTTAAAGGTAAAAGGATATCCAATTGTTCTTCTTTTTGAAGAGATTAAATATGAAAGCAAAAGTATCCAATTACAAAAAAAGGACAAGTTGTTATTTTATACAGATGGTATAACTGAAATGAAAAATAGAGATAATATTGAATTTGGGGTTGATGGTGTTAAAAATTTGATTGAAAACAAGAAAAATATTACACTTTCAGAGATGGAAGAAGTAATAATTGATTATAGCTGGGGCGAGCAGGAGGACGATTTTGCAATGGTTCTCGTTGAAGTAAACAAATAAAAATCTGAATATTATACAATGTTCAGATTTTTATTTATATTTAATTTAGCCAGATTATTGCTTTATTGGAGAATATTTGATATAATATTAACAAGCTAGTAAATAGTGCTAGCAAATAGTATATATTAATAAGTGGTAATATTATTTTCTATTAAATAAAATATGTTATGAAGAGGAGATGGTTTTTTGGGCTCAGATAATGTAATATTTAAAAAGAAAGAAAATGTTGCAATCCTATCTATCAATAGGCCAAAAGCAATGAATGCTTTAAATACAGAGTTATTAAAAGATTTAGATTGTGCTATTGATAAAGTTATTGCAGACGATGAGGTTTATGTAGTTGTTTTAACTGGAGAGGGAAAAGCATTTGTTGCAGGTGCAGACATAGGCGAAATGAAAGATATGGATACTATAGCAGCAAGAGAATTTGCAGATGTAGGTTCAGGCGTATTCAGAAAGATTGAATTAATGGAAAAACCTGTTATAGCTGCAATTAATGGCTTCGCATTAGGCGGAGGTTGTGAACTTTCCATGTGCTGTGATATTAGGATAGCAAGTGATAAGGCAAAGTTTGGTCAACCAGAAGTAGGATTAGGAATTACACCTGGATTCTCAGGTACTCAAAGACTTACTAGATTGGTAGGAAGTGGTAGAGCAAAAGAGTTAATACTTACTACTGATATTATTAAAGCAGATGAGGCTTATAGAATTGGGTTAGTAAATAAAGTAGTATCAAGTGAAGAACTTATGGATACTACAATGAAAATGGCTAATAAAATAGCTTCTAATGCGCAACTAGCAGTAAGATACGCTTTAGATGCAATAAATAGAGGTGGAGAAGTAGATTTAGATACTGGCATATCAATAGAAAAGAATTTATTTGGATTATGTTTTGCAAGTGAAGACCAAAAGGAAGGTATGGCAGCGTTTTTAGAAAAACGTAAGCCTAACTATAAATTAAAATAATCATATAAAAAAATTCGGAGGTGCGGTATGAAAATAGGTATATTAGGTAGAGGAACTATGGCTTGTGGTATTATTCAATTATTTGCAGAGAATGGTTATGAAACAGCAGTATGGGTTAGAAATATTGATAAGGATAATCCAAGAGCCAGCATTAGTTCAATAGAAAAGTTTTTAAGTAAGTCAGTTAAAAAAGAAAAGATTACTAAGGAAGATATGGATAAGACATTAAATAATATTTCCTTAACTACATCTTATGCTGATTTAAAAGATTGTGATTTAATAATTGAAGCTATAGCTGAAGACATGGCAATAAAAAAAGATGTATTTGGTCAATTAGATGAGCTTTGTAAAGAAAACACAATATTTGCTACAAACACTTCATCTTTATCTATTACTGAAATGGCAGCTGCAACTAATAGGCCAGATAAAGTAATTGGAATGCATTTCTTTAATCCAGTTGCATTTATGAAATTAGTAGAAGTAACTAAAGGAATATCTACTTCAGATGAAACTAAGGATCTTATTATGGAGTTATCTAAAAAAGTAGGAAAAACTCCAGTAGAAGTAGAAGAAGCACCAGGATTCATAGTTAATAGAATCTTAATACCATTGGTAAACGAAGGTATAGGAATATATGCAGAAGGTTATGCATTAGCAGAAGATGTTGATAAAGCAATGAAACTAGGTGCAAATCATCCTATGGGACCATTGGAGTTAGGAGATTTAATAGGTTTAGACGTATGTTTAGCAATTATGGACGTACTATATGTAGAATTTGGAGATTCTAAATATAGAGCTCACCCTCTTCTTAGAAAGATGGTTAGAGGCGGATTATTAGGAAGAAAAACTAAGAAAGGTTTCTTCGAATATTAATTAAAATTTAATATTAATAAAACAAAAGCAATGGACTTGTCCATTGCTTTTGTATTATAAAAGATAGATTGGTTACAATAAACTTATAAAATTACTTGAAAGGCTGATTTTCATGAAGAATTTTTTTAAAGTTTTTATTGTATCATCTATCTTTTTTTTCATTGCTGTTTATATAGGCATAAATTCGTATATACAGGAAAAAAATATAGAACTAGAGAATAATATGGGATTTGGATTTAATGAAAATATAAATATAGCAAAGAAAATCATAAAAAAATTTGAAGTAGAATCAAAGGAAGTAGAAAGCTATTCTAGTCTAGAAGAAGCAGTAGAAAAAAGTAAAAAGATAAATGTACTGATAGTAGGAATGGAAAATGTAAGGACAGATACAATAATTGTAGCAAACTTTTGTCCAGATAGTAAAAAGGTAAATCTAATTAGTATTCCTAGGGATACATATATTCATCGAAAGGGTTATGACGGAGCAGAACAAAGAAAGATAAATAGTGTCAATGGAGCTCATGGTATTGAAGGTGTAAAAAAGACTGCATCATATATACTAGATGATATTCCTATACACTATCATGTTATATTAGATTATAATGGAGTAAAAAAGATAATTGATGAAATAGGAGGAGTAGAAGTAGAAGTGCCATTTCATATGAAATATAATGATATGTATTCTAAACCGCCACTTAATATTGATATTCCTCCTGGGAAAAGAACATTAAATGGTAAAGAATCCTTAGACTTTTTAAGATATAGAATTGGCAACAACAAAAAAAATGGTTATGTAGATGGAGACATAGGAAGAATAAGGACCCAACAAGAGTTTATAAGCTCATTCATGGGTAAAGCTAAGGGCGATATGATAAAAGTCCTTAAAGAAGGCATTAAACAGGTTAAAACAGACTTCACTACCATAGAACTGTTGAGTTATGGAAGGAAAGCCATAGGAATGAATAATGATGACTTGGAATTAATGATTTTACCTGGGAATTCTGAGTTTAAAAATATAAACAAAAGAATATTATCTTATTACATTTATGATAAAGCTGAAGTTACTAAATTAGTAAATAAAATATATAATGTAAAAGACGAGTATAAAAAATAAAAGGAGAAAAAATTCTCCTTTTATTTTTTATACTGCTGCCTTTTCCTTATCCTTTTTTAGTATATCTTCGCCCACTAAAGAAATATTTCCTGCACCCATTGTAATGATTATATCATTTTCTTTAACGTTGTTTTTCAAATAATTTTCAATTTCTTTAAAGGTTTTAAGATAAATTGCATCTAATCCTTTTTCTATTATTGCATTTCTTAAATCTTTTGAATGTACTATTCCATTGTCTTTTTCTCTTGCTGCATAAATATCTGTTATTATAATTTTATCTGCCCCATTAAAAGATTCAGCAAAATTATTAAATAATAATTTTGTTCTAGTAAATGTATGAGGTTGAAAAACACAATATATATTTCCAGTATTAGAACTTTGTAAAGCATCTAATGTAGCTTTGATTTCAGTTGGATGGTGTGCATAGTCATCAATTATTTTAACGCCATTATAATAACCCTTAAATTCTAATCGTCTATGAACTCCATTGTAACGAGAAATATTTTTTTGTATATCTTCCATAGGTATGCCATGTAGATGAGCTGCTACAATACTAGCCATAGAATTATAAATATTATGTTTTCCCATTACATTTAATTGAATATTATAAGATCCATGTCCTTTAATATTTAATGTATAAGATGAAAATCCATTAGTAGCAAGTTTAATTTCTTCTGCTCTATAGTCACAGTCCTTATTAAGACCAAAGGTATATATTTTTGCTTTAGTATTTTCTATAACCTTTTGAGCACCTGGATCATCAGAATTGATAATTAAACAGCTATCTTCACTTAAATTTTTTCCATACTGCACAAAGGTGTTTAAGATATGTTCCATACTTTTAAAATAATCTAGATGATCTTCATCTATATTTAGAATAATTGCCATTGTAGGAAAGTATTTCAATATATTTCCTTTATATTCACATGCTTCTGTAAGTATAAAATCATTTGAACCTAGTTTTACATTGCCACCAATTTCATCTAATTGACCACCTAAGAGGATAGTAGGATTTAAACTAGAGGGATTTAATATTGTAGATAACATGCTTGTAGTAGTAGTTTTTCCATGAGTTCCTGATACTGCAATAGAATTTTTATAATTTTTCATCAATGCACCTAAAAAGGTAGCCCTATCTACTAAAGGAATTCCATCTTTTTTAGCCTTTTTAAGCTCTGGATTGTCCTGTGGTATTGCATCTGTATAAATAACTAAATCTGCATTATTTACATTTTTTTCACTATGGTTTATGTAAATTTTTGCACCTAGATTTTCAAGTCTATTTATTATTAAGCTATCCGTTGTATCTGAGCCAGTAACCTTACAACCTTGATTTATAAGGATTTCAGCTAATCCACTCATAGATATGCCGCCTATTCCTATAAAATGAATTTGAGAATATTTATTATTGCTTATAGAGAATTCAAACATTAGATTGCCTCCTAAATTTTAATTGTTTCTTATATTATTATTGCCAATATATATTTTAATATTATTTTATTCTAAATTTATTAAATTGTCACTGATAGATTATATCACAATGAAAAAATAATTAAAGTCTTATATAATTATTATGTAAATTATATACAATTTATATATATAAATATAAAGATAAAGTATTTTCAAAAAAAAAAAGGATTTTCAAAAGTTTTATCGAATATATAAAATATAAGATAATTTTTGACTTAAATATAAGGATGGTGGATTTGACAATGAAGATTACAGATGTAAGAATTAGAAAAATTTCACAAGAAGGTAAAATGAAAGCTATAGTATCAGTTACTTTCGATGATGAGTTTGTGGTACATGATATCAAGGTAATCAATGGACAAAATGGTTTGTTTGTAGCCATGCCTAGTAGACAAATCGCAGATGGGGATTTCAGAGATATTGCTCATCCAATTAATGCAAAAACAAGAAAAAAAGTACAAGATGCAATTTTTAGTGAATATGAAAAGGTTTTAGCTTTAGAAGAAAAAAAGACTTTAGAGTTAACAGTATAAAAAGAGCTTAGGCTCTTTTTTTTTGAGTTTTTTAAAAAAACTATTGTTTTTTATATGATTTTAGGTAGACTTATAAGAGAAATGCGATAAAATATGATTGGAAGATAATTTAAGTGAGGTGAAAGATATGAATATTTCTATAATTTTAGCTGCAGGTGAAGGAACAAGAATGAATTCAAAAACTTCTAAGGTATTACACAATATTTGTGGAAAGCCTATGTTAAGTTATATTATAGAATCTAGTAAAGGGGCAAATATAGGGAAAAATGTGGTTATAGTTGGTCATAGTGGAGATAAAGTAAAAGATTATTTTAATGATCAAGATATAATATTTAAAACTCAAGCTATTGGTGAAAATCTACCATATGGAACAGGATTTGCTGTAATGCAGGCAATCGATGAGATAGATGATGATAGTACTGTAGCCATACTTTCAGGTGATACACCCCTTATAAGAGAGGATACAATTAAGAATCTTGTTAATTACCATGAGAATAAAAATTTTAAAGCAACAGTTCTTACTGCTATATTGGAAGATTGTAGGGGATATGGTAGAATAATAAGAGGAAAAGATGGCAATATATTAAAAATAGTAGAAGAAAAAGATGCTACTGAAGATGAAAGAAAGGTAAATGAAATTAATTCTGGAATATATTGCTTTAATGGAAAATTATTGAAGGATGCATTAAGCAAGATAGACAATGAAAATGCACAAAATGAGTATTACATCACCGATGTTATTGGTATATTAAAAGAACAAGGGTATAGTGTAGGTGCCTATACAATAAATGATGCTATTGAAATTAATGGAGTTAACTCAAGAGTACAGTTAGCATACTGTGAAAGAGTTATGAGAAAAAGAATAAATAGGATTCATATGGAAAATGGTGTTACTATGATAAATCCTGAGAATACTTATATAGAAGATTCTGTAAGAATTGGTAAAGATACTACTATTTATCCTGGAGTAATCCTAGAAGGCAGTACTGAAATAGGAGAAAATTGTGTTATTAGACAAGATTCTAGAATTGTAAATAGTATTATTAAGGACAATGTTATTATTGAGTCATCAGTGATTGAGGAAAGTTTTGTAGATGATAACACAAAGATAGGACCTTCTGCTCATCTTAGACCTAACAGTAAGATAGGGAAAAACATTAAAATTGGAAACTATGTTGAAGTAAAAAATTCAACAATAGGAGATAATACAAAAGCTGGGCATCTAACTTATATAGGAGATGCAGATATCGGGTATAATGTTAATATAGGATGTGGAGTAGTATTTGTAAATTATGATGGTAGAGATAAATTTAGATCTACTGTAGGAGATAATTGTTTTATAGGTAGCAACTCTAACTTAGTAGCCCCTGTAGAGGTAGAAGACTGGGGATATATAGCAGCAGGGTCAACAGTGACTGAGCTAGTAGAGACGGGAGCCTTATCAATAGCTCGAGCACATCAAGTTAATAAAGAAGGATGGGTTGAAAAGAAAGGTTACAAAAAGGATTAGAAAAAATATAAATAAACTTAGGAGGAAATTTCAAATGAAGCTATTTAGAGGTGGAATTAAGGTTTTTTCAGGAAATGCAAATAAGGAGTTAGCAGAAAAGATTACTAAGGAGTTAAAAATACCTTTTGGAATATGTGATGTATCACAGTTTAGTGATGGTGAAATAAGCGTGAACTTTGCTGAAACTGTAAGGGGCGTAGATGTTTTTGTAGTACAGCCAACATGTAGTCCAGTAAATGATAATTTAATGGAAATTTTAATACTTATAGATGCATTGAAACGTGCATCAGTGGGAAGGGTAAATGCAGTAATCCCATATTATGGATATGCCCGTCAAGATAGAAAAGCAAAGGCAAGGGAACCAATAACTGCAAAATTAGTTGCAAATTTATTAACTACAGCTGGAGCTGATAGAGTTATAAGCATGGATCTTCATGCTGCACAAATTCAAGGTTATTTTGATATTCCAGTAGATCATTTATCTGGAGTTCCTATACTGGCTGATTATTTTAAAGATATTCTTGGAGAAGAAACTGTAGTTGTTTCCCCTGATTTAGGAGGAGTAACTAGAGCCAGAAATTTTGCAAATATATTAGATTTACCTTTAGCTATTATTGAAAAAAGAAGACCTAAAGCAAATGTATCTGAAGTTATGAATATTATTGGTGATATAGAAGGAAAAGATGTTGTTCTTATTGATGATATAATTGACACCGCTGGTACTATAACTAAAGCAGCATCTGTATTAAAACAATTTGGTGCAAAAAAGGTATATGGATGTGCTACTCATGGAGTATTATCTGGTCCAGCTATTGAAAGAATAGAAAATAGTGAGATTGAAAAGTTTGTAATTACAGATACTATACCTTTAGAAGAAGATAAGAAGATTGATAAAATAGATATTATTTCTGTGGCACCTATATTTGCCGAAGCTATAAGAAGAATTCATAACAATGAATCTGTTAGCAAATTATTTGAATAATATATGGGGGTTGATCTTTTGTTTGTAGTAATAGGGTTGGGAAATCCAGGTAAAGATTACTCTAAAACGAGGCATAATGTAGGGTTTGATACCATAGATTTATTAGGAGATAGAAATAATATACAGATAAATAAAATAAAATTTAAATCTGTTGTTGGTGAAGGATTTATTCATGGAGAAAAGGTTCTTTTAGTTAAACCTCAAACTTATATGAATAATAGTGGTGAAGCAATAAGAGAAATATATAATTTTTACAAGCTTCCCATAGAAAATATGATAGTTATAGTTGATGATATTGATATTGGATTTTCTCAAATAAGAATTAAAAGAAAAGGTAGTGCTGGTTCTCATAATGGACTAAAATCTATTATATCTTTATTAAAAGATGATGGATTTCCTAGAATAAAAATAGGAATAGGTAAAAAAAATCAGGGAGAAGATCTAGCTAATTTCGTATTAAATAGATTCCCTAAAGAAGAAAGAAAAGATATTGAAGAGTCAATTTTAAGAGCAGCAGAAGCAGTAGAAACTGTTATAAAAAGTGGCATAGAAGATGCTATGAATCAATATAATAAAAAAATATAAAAGATAATTTTATAAATCTAGATAATGGGCCCAGGTTTAAACCTGGGCTTAAGGTGTTTGGAATGGAGGTAAAAAAGTGTCAAACTTTTTATTAGACCCATTAAATAATTTAGAATCTTATGATAAATTAAAAAAGGATATAAAGGATAAAAAAAGTCCTATAGCTACTTTTGGTATCATTGATGAAAATATAGGTCATATAGTTTATGCCTTACAAGAACATACGGATAAACAGGTTCTTTTGCTTACCTACAATGAATCTAGAAGTAGAAGACTTTATGAAGATATAAGAAACTTGGGTAAAAAAGAAGTTTATTTATTATCTAAAAGAGAAATGACTTTTTATAATGTAGATGCCTTTAGTTCGGAAGATGCTAATGAAAGATTAGGCATTGTTTCCAGATTAGTTGATGGAGAAAAGTTAATTATTGTTGCATCATTGGAAGCAATATTGGATAAATTTATGGATATTTCTATATTTAAATCTTTTTCTAAGAAATTAAGTATTGGCCATGAAATTGATTTAGATAAGCTAATAGAATTATTGATAAGTGCAGGCTATGAAAGAGTACAAATGGTCGAAGCCATAGGTCAGTTTAGTCTTAGAGGGGGAATATTTGATTTTTTCTCACCAAAAAGTCAGTATCCTTATAGAATAGAGTTGTTTGATAATGAAATAGATTCTATAAGGACTTTCGATATATTAAGTCAAAGATCTATTGAAACTTTAGATAGGGCTTACATAGTACCAGCAAGTGAAATTTTAATATTAGATAAATACAGAAAAGAAATAATTGAATATTTAGATAAAGATTTACAAAAAGTTATATCCGGAGATAAAACAGATGAATTACAAAAAGAAAATCTTAGAAATAAGTTTGATAAGTATAAAAGTTATTTAGAGGAAGGACTTTTTATTTCTAATAAAAACTTAATATTGCCTTATATTCCAGAAACTTACTTATCTTCTATAATAAATTATTTAGATAAGAATTCTATTATATTTGTAGATGAACCTAAAAGAATAGAAGAAAAAGTGAAAGATATTAAGGAAGATTTTGTTTTTAAATTTACAGATTTATTTTATGCAGGGGAACTTTTATCCAATCATAAGGAAATATTTTATGATTATGATTATATTTTAAAAGATTTGAATGAAAGAACTTTAGTTAGCAGTAGTGCAATTTTAGGAACTAATTCTAGCTTCAATCCCATATCTATTCACAACTTTATTGTAAAAGGAATGCAATCCTACCATAATAAAATGGAACTTTTAAAAGAGGATTTAACCCACTATAAGTATAGAGCTTATAAGACTATTATCCTTTCAGGTACTGAAGAAAGGGGAAAAAGATTACATGAAATCCTTTTAAATATGGATATAGAATCAAGCTTTATGGATAGCAAGGAAGAAGTGATAAAATCTTCTCAGATATTTATTACTGCTGGAAGTATAAAGGGTGGATTTGAGTATCCAGATATAAAGCTTATAGTATTAAGTGATAAAGAAATATTTGGAGCAGCAAAAGGTAAAAAAAGAAAAGGATTTAAGAAAAAAACTAAAAATCATATTAGTCTTGTAGATTTAAATGTAGGAGATTATGTAGTACATGAAAACCATGGAATAGGAAGATATGAAGGTGTAGAACAACTTAATATTCAAGGAATAAAAAAGGATTATTTAACAGTAAGATATAAAGGGCATGATAAATTATATGTCCATATAGATCAGATGAACTTAATACAAAAATATATTGGCTCTGATAGTATAAAGCCTAAGATAAATAAGTTGTCTAGTATAGAATGGGCAAAGACTAAAGCAAAGGCAAGAAAATCTGTAGAAGATATGGCGGAAGATTTACTTGAGCTTTATGCAAAGAGAGAAAGCTATAAAGGATTTGCTTTTTCAAAGGATAATGAATGGCAAAGACAATTTGAAGATCTTTTCCCTTATGAAGAAACTGAAGGTCAATTAGATAGTATTTTAGAGATTAAAAAAGATATGGAAAGTATTAAACCAATGGATAGACTTCTTTGTGGAGATGTAGGCTATGGTAAGACAGAAGTTGCCTTGAGAGCAGCTTTTAAAGCAGTATTAGATGGCAAACAAGTGGCTTTTTTAGTTCCTACGACTATTTTGGCTCAGCAACATTACAATACCATTATAGATAGATTTTCTGAATTTCCTATTAAGATTGGAGTTTTAAGTAGATTTGTAAGTAATGCAGATCAAAAGCTTATTATTGATAATGTTGAAAAGGGCCTTATAGATATAGTTATAGGAACCCATAGACTTTTATCTAAGGATATAAACTTCAAGGACTTAGGGCTTCTTATTATAGACGAGGAACAAAGATTTGGTGTAAAGCACAAAGAAACTTTAAAGAAGTTCAAGGAGACCGTAGACGTCCTTACGCTTACTGCTACCCCAATACCTAGGACCTTACATATGTCTTTATCAGGAGTTAGAGATATGTCTGTTATAGAAGATCCGCCGGAAGAGAGATATCCTGTGCAAACCTATGTAGTAGAATACAATGAACAAATGATAAGAGATGCTATCTTAAAAGAAGTTTCTAGAGGAGGTCAAGTTTATTATGTGTATAATAGAGTTGACAATATAAGTAGAGTTACATCAAAATTAAGACAACTTATACCCGAAGCTAAGTTTGGCATAGGTCATGGTCAAATGGGTGAAAGTAAATTAGAAAAAATCATGGTAGAATTTTTAGAAAAAGAAATAGATGTATTAGTATGTACAACAATTATAGAAACTGGTTTAGATATTCCCAATGTAAATACAATAATAATTCATGATGCGGACAAGATGGGACTTTCTCAATTATATCAATTAAGAGGCAGGGTAGGTAGATCTGATAGACTTGCTTATGGATATTTTACCTATGAAAAAAACAAGGTACTGTCTGAAGTAGCAGAAAAAAGGCTTAGAGCTATAAAGGAATTTACAGAATTTGGTTCTGGATTTAAAATAGCTATGAGGGACTTGGAAATAAGAGGTTCAGGAAATTTGCTAGGTTCACAACAACATGGTCACATTGAATCCATAGGGTATGACCTATATGTGAAATTTCTAAATGAAGCCGTAAGAAAATTAAAAGGTGAAGTAGTAGTAGAGTATATAGAAACTACTATTGATTTAAAGGTAGATGGCTATATTGAAAATAGATATATAGAAGATGAAGAACAAAAAATTCAAGTTTACAAAAAAATCTCTGCTATATCAGGTATAGAAGATTATAGAGAATTAATAGATGAGTTAATTGACAGATTTGGAGATTTACCTAAGGAAGTAGAGAATCTAATAGATATTTCATATATTAGATATCTTGCTAGTAAAAATAGTATTAAAAATATTAGTCAAAAAGGTAAGAAAATAATATTAGAATTTACTTCAACTAAAAATCTAAGTGTGGAATTATTACATGATTTGTCTAAAAAATATAAGAATAGATTAAAATTTGACTTATCAAAGTTTCCATATTTTGAATTTCAGTTTAAAAATAATATGTTAGATGAATTAAAACTATTAATTGAAACAATTAATAGTTTCACTAATGAAGAAAATTATATATAATATAATTAGTTAATTAGGATAAAATAGGGAGGATGTATAAAATTGCATAATAAAACTTATAAAATAGTTTTTATGATCATATTAGTTTTAAGTATTTCTATTGTTCTAAATGGCTGTAATGAAAATAAAGAGGGAATAATTGCTAAAGTAAATGGAGAAGATATTTCAGAAGAAGAGTTTAATACTGAATTTGAAAGTTATAAGGGTTTAGGTGAAAAACAACTAGGAAAGGATGCCATGTCCCAAATTGAAGATGATGGGAGAACTAGAGAAGAAGTTTTAAGGGAAAATGTAATGGAAAAGATGATAATAGATAAGATAATTAAAAAAGAAGCTGAAAGCATGAATATATCTGTATCAGAAGAAGAGCTAGATAAAAAGATAAAGGAATATGTTGATGCAACTGGTGGAGAAGAAGAACTAAAAACTTATTTAGAAGAAAATGATCTTTCACATGAATTTTTTAGAGGATTTTTAAAAAAACAACTTTTGAAGGATAAACATAAGAATAAGATTATTGAAGATTTAAAGATAACAGAAGCTGAAGCTAAAAAATATTTTAAAGAAAATAAAGAAGACTTAACCTTAGTTAAAGTAAGTCATATATTAGTAAAAACAGAAGAAGAAGGCCAAAAAGTATTAGATAGAATTAATTCTGGAGAAGAGTTTTCTAAAGTAGCAGAGGAAGTATCTGTTGACAAAGAATCTTCAGTGCGTGGAGGAGATTTAGGATATATTACTAAGGGAGATAGGGTTTCAGAGTTTGAAGAAGCTGCATTTTCTCTAAAGGTTGGAGAAATAAGCAAAATTATAAAAACTGAAGTAGGCTATCATATCATAGAGGCAAATGACAGAAAAGATAGCTATGAATCTTTAAAAGATGATATAGACTTATTATTAAAAAAAGATAAATATGATTCTGAAATGAAAAAATTACGTGAAAGCAAAAAAGTAAAAATATATAAAGACTAGATGGTATTAAATTATATTAAGATAGTGTTAATGTTAACCTTATGTTAACCTTATGTTAACCCTATGACAACCTTAATGCTAACCTTAGGATAAGGTTAATGTAAATACCTTATCCTAAATATTGATAAATGTATAAAAAATTCCTTTTAGTTGTATAATAATCTCATTACACATAATTATTTTGAAGGAGGAAAAAAATGAATGAAAGCTACTGGAATTGTTAGAAGAATAGATGAATTAGGTAGAATTGTAATACCTAAGGAAATTAGAAAAACATTAAGAATTAGAGAGGGAGATCCTCTGGAAATATATACTGATAGGGAAGGGCAAGTTATACTTAAAAAATATTCACCTATAGGGCAATTAAGTGAATTTGCTCAGGAATACTGTGAAGCATTGTATGAAAATACAAGTTATACAGCTATGATTTCTGATAGAGATAATATAATAGCCATAGCTGGTGGATCTAAAAAAGAATATATAGAAAAGAGAATAAGCCCAGAGTTAGAAAAGATTATTGAACAGAGAAATAATTATTCTAATATAGGAAATGATATAACTATAAAAATAACCTATGAGGATGAAAGCCCTAATAAATATACAGCACAAGTAATAATGCCTATAGTAATGCAGGGCGATCCAATTGGATCAGTAGTATTGGTATCAGGTGAAGATGGTGCAAATATGGGAGAAATAGAAATTAAATTAGTAGAGACAGCAGCAGGATTTTTATCAAAACAGATGGAAGACTAAAACCTACCTTTTAAGGTAGGTTTTACTTTTTGGTATTATTTTCTTCATTTAAGTGATATAATATAAAAGATTATGTTATGGAGGTTATTTATTATGAAAAAGAATAATAACTTTTTGAAGGGAGCAGCTATATTGGGCATAGCTGGAGGTATTGTAAAGATTTTAGGCGCAATTTATAGATTACCTTTATCAAATATTATAAAATCTGAAGGTATGGGATATTATCAAACTGCATATCCATTTTATACATTGTTACTTACAATATCCACAGCTGGATTTCCCATTGCAATAGCTAAACTTGTATCAGAAAGAAGAGCAATAGAAGATTACAAATCAGCTCATAAGGTCTTTAAAGTTGCTTTAATAGGACTTTTAATAGCTGGTATTTTAACTTCAGTATTTGTATTTTTTGGAGCAGAATTTATAGTAGATAGCTTGGATAATCCAAATGCATACTATGCTCTAATAGCATTGGTGCCAGCCTTATTTTTTGTACCAATAATGGCAGCCTTTAGAGGTTTCTTTCAAGGAAGCCAAACAATGTTTCCTACAGCTCTATCTCAAATAATTGAACAGCTTTTCCGTGTAGTTTCAGGGCTTTTACTAACTTATTATTTATTAGATAGAGGTATACCAATGGCTGCAGGAGGAGCTTCCTTTGGAGGTTCAGTAGGAGCTATAGCAGGAACTTTAACTATGGGATTTATATACTTTTATAAGAGAAAGTCAGTATTAAATGAAGTAGAATCTAGTGTGTCTAGAGAAGAATATAGGGTAGAAAGCATAATAAAGGATCTTTTGATAATTGCAATACCTATTACTATAGGAGCAGCTGCTGTACCTATAATGGATACTATAGACGTAAGTATTGTTTTAAGGAGACTGCAATACATAGGATATACAGAAGCACAAGCCAATGAACTTTATGGAAACTTAAAGGGAATGGCACAGACTTTAATCAATTTACCTCAAGTGTTTTCTGTAGCCATAGGCATGAGTCTAGTACCTGCAATTGCTGATGCAAATGCAAGAAGACAAAAGAAAGAAATGGGGAAGATGATTTCTTCTGGGATTAGGGTTACATTATTAATCGGTCTTCCTGCTGCTTTTGGATTATTTGTTTTATCAGGACCTATTATAGAATTGTTATATTATAAAAATCCTGTTGAAACTATAAATAGTGTGGGAGGCCTTTTAAGGACATTAGCTCCAGGGGTTGTATTTCTTACTTTGGTTCAGGCCCTATCAGCAATATTACAAGGATTAGGAAAACCAATGATTCCTGCAATTAATTTATTTATTGGGGTAGGAGTAAAGATCGTGCTTTCTTATGTTTTAACTACTGTGCCTAGTATAAATATACATGGAGCGGCAATATCTACTGTTGTAGCATTTGCCATAGCTGCTATTTTAGATCTGATATTTGTAATTAAACATAGCAAGGTAAAATTAAGTTTTAAAAATATCTTTTTCAAGCCATTTTTATCTGCCTTGGGAATGAGTGTATCTGCATACTTCAGTTATAGATTTATAAAAGACATACTAGGAAATAGATTATCAACTATATTAGCCATATTTATAGGCGGAATAGTATATATAATATTATTAATTATTACAGGATCTGTAACAACTGAAGACTTAAGTTTAATACCAAAGGGTGACAAATTAGGTAAAAAATTAGAAAAATTTAATTTAATGAAATAGAGTTTACAAAAGGAGAAATGATATGGGTAAGATATATATAATTGGACTGGGGCCTGGAAGTGTTAATGATCTTACACTTGGAGCAGTTGAAAGAATAAATTCTGGAGATATTAACTATTTAAGAACTGAAAATCATCCTACTATAAAATATTTTAAGGATAAAAATATATCATATAAATCATATGATTATTTATATGAAAGAGAAGATGATTTTAATTCTGTCTATGAAAAGATAGTAGAAAATTTGATAGATGAATCTAAAAATCATGATACAATCAATTACTTTGTTCCAGGAAATCCTATGTTTGCTGAGAAAACTGTAGAAATTCTTATAAAAAGTGATATAGGGTATGAAATAATATCAGGTATGAGTTTTATTGAACCATTAATGGAATTAGTAGCTAGAGATCCTATAAATGGGTTAAAGATAGTAGATGGATTTGAATTCAATAATTTTAAAGTAGATATTAATATAGATACTATAATTACTCAAGTAGCTGAAGAGAAAACATTGTCAGAAGTTAAGATAGCCTTATCAGAGATATATGGTGATGAACATCTTGTATATTTAATCCATAGTGCTGGAGTTAAAGGAGAAGAAGAAAAACATCTATTGCCTATATATCAATTAGATAGAAATCAAGAGATAAGTTCTTTAACCAGCATATATGTACCAAGAATAGAGGAAAAGGATAGAAAAATATTTGATTTTAGTGATTTATTGGGTATAATAAGTATACTAAGGTCTAAAGATGGATGTCCTTGGGATATGAAACAGACTCATGAATCTATTCGTCAAGATTTTATAGAAGAGGCCTATGAAGTAGTAGATGCAATAGATAATGAAGATGTATCTGGATTAATAGAAGAATTAGGTGATGTATTGCTTCAAGTATTGTTCCATAGCCAAATTGGGTTCGAGGATGGACATTTTAATATTTATGACGTTACATCTACTCTTGCTAATAAATTAATTTATAGACACCCCCATGTATTTAAAGAAAAAAAGCTAGCTAAAGCCGATGAAATAGTGTATAATTGGAATGAATTAAAATATGCCAAGAGAAATATCAGTAAGACTTCAGAGAAATTTAGCGATTTACCTAAATTACCTGGTCTTATGATGAGCTATAAAATTCAGGAAAAAGCTGCTGAAATAGGATTTGATTGGAAAGATATAAAAGGACCATTAGATAAAATCAAAGAAGAATATGCTGAAGTACTAGAAGTTATTGAAACTTATGATTCTGGTCATAAAAGAATAGAAGATGAAATAGGAGATTTGATTTTTTCTATAGTTAATCTTTCTAGACACCTAGATGTAAATCCAGAAATAGCTTTAAATTCTACTATAAATAAATTTATAGATAGATTTAAATATATGGAGAAAAAGGCAGAAGAAAATAATAAATTATTAGAGAATATGACCTTAGAAGAAATGGATATATTATGGAATGAGGCAAAAACACATAATATAATTTAAAATGCTAATAATTATATATAATACAGGTTTTAATTTTATTTTCATTATAGAAGTATAATTTAAACAATATAACTTAAGGAGGAATAATTAGTGAATAAATCTGAATTAGTAACAAGTATAGCAGAAAAAAGTGAATTAACTAAAAAGGACGCAGAGGCTGCATTAAATGCATTCATGAGAACTGTTGAAGAAACATTAGAAACAGGTGAAAAAGTTCAATTAGTTGGTTTTGGTACATTTGAAGTAAGGGATAGAAAAGCTAGAGAAGGTAGAAACCCAAGAAACCCTAAAGAAGTAATTCAAATACCAGCATCAAAAGCACCTGTATTTAAAGCAGGTAAATCTTTAAAAGAAATAGTAAATAAATAGTAAAATCAGGCCTTTGGCCTGATTTTTTTTATAGGAGGAAAAAATGAGAATAGATAAGTATTTAAAAAATTCCCGTATAATTAAAAGAAGAACAGTGGCTAAAGATGCATGTGAGCAAGGAAGAGTATCTATAAATGGTAAACAATCTAAGCCAGGTGATGAAGTTAATATAGGAGATATTGTAAATGTTAAATTTGGTTCTGGAGAGGTTAAATTACAAGTACTAGATGTATCAGATAACATAAAAAAAGCGGAAGCAACTGAACTATATAAGAGAATATAAAAAAAGACTTTGTAATAAAAGTCTTTTTTTATTCATAAATATTAATAATATAATAGTTTAGGGGTGAGAAAGATGACTGAAAATAAAATTAAGTTTAAAAATCAGAATATAACTATTGAAGACAGAAAAAGAATGTCAGTAACTGGTGTTGAACAGGTAGAAAATTTTAATGATAACACAATAATCTTGACTACTATCAATGGTGGAATTACAATAAAAGGAGAAGAACTAAATATCAGTAAATTAAATGTAGAGGATGGAAATGTTAAAATACAGGGAAAAATTAATGGTGTAAATTACTCATCTAGAGATCTTAGTTCAAAAAATATATTAGAAAAGTTATTCAAATAGTTTTGGGGAGATAAATATGGATAATACTTTGATTTTAGATCTTCATATTTTTTTAGGCTCAATATACGGAGGATTAATAGCAGGTTTTGTATACGATTTATATAAAACAATAAGATATTATTCAAAGCCAAGTAAATTTCGTACTTATTTAGGAGACTTATTATTTTGGATTATATTATCAATATTATTTTTTTATATACTATTAAAGATAAATTGGGGTGAAGTAAGGGGATATATAATAATAGGATTTTTATTTGGGATATTTCTTTATAAAAAAATTTTTAGTAAAGCTATTTATCAATTATGTCTTAAAATAGGAGGAGTTATTCGAAAGTTATTGGGCAAATTAGTATTTGTAATTATCTATCCATTTAAATATTTGAAAGAAAAACTATATAAGTGGGTGAAAAAAACAAAAAATATTCCTATATACTTAATAAAACAATTTAAAAAATATAAAAAAATAATTTCTACAAAAAAATAAAGGATTTATTAAAACTTTGTAGTATAATATATAGAGAGAGGTGATATTATGGCTAAGGTACAAAAGAAAAAGAAGAAAATTAAATTTAATATATTTCATTTTCTTATAATATTTGTTTTTATTTATGTAGTTGCTATTTTTTGGCAACAAGATAGGTTGTTAAATGATTTAGAAGCAAAAAAAGAAATACATTCACTAGAAGTTAAAGAAATACAAAAAGACATAGCTGATTTAGAAAAAGAAATTAAAAGTAGCCAAAGCTTAAAATTTGTTGAAAAAGTAGCAAGAGATGAGTTAGGCATGGTAAAGCCTAGGGAAATAATATATATAGATAAAGATAAAAAAGAAAACTCTGTTTTTAAAGAAAAGAATAAAGATAAATAATTGACAATAAAACAGTTCTAATATATACTTATGTAAGAATAAAATTGAAGGAGGAGTCATTTATTTATGACGGTATCAGTAGGGGAGAAAGTTGAGGGAACAGTTACAGGTATCACAAATTTTGGTGCTTTTGTTCAGCTTCCAGAAGGGAAAAGTGGACTTGTTCATATCTCAGAAATTTCACATGATTATGTGGAAAAGGTGTCAGATTATTTAAAAAAAGGTGAAAAGGTAAAGGTAAAGGTATTGTCCATATCTAAGGATAATAAGATAAGTCTTTCTATTAGAAAGGCAAAACCTAAAACTAATCAACCAGCACAATTAGATTTCCATAAACCAGAAGAATCTCAAAGAAATATGTCTTTTGAAGATAAGATGAATCAGTTTTTAAAAGATAGCAATGAAAAACATGATCAATTAAAAACAAGAGACAGTAGGAAAAGCAATGGAATGAAATCAAGAAAAATGGGTGGTATGGATTTATAAAACCGGATTTATCCGGTTTTTTTATTTTTATTTTTGTAGTATTTATAATTAACACTATAAATACTACAAAAATATACATCTAATATAAAAACTATATCATCAGGCTACATATGTTAGTATATAGAGCTTTCAAACTTAATGTACAATACATTAGCTTTCTTTAAGCAAGATTAATGTTATAGGATATGTAGTGGGTTTCTGTCTTAAAATTCATTGAAATCAACACCTAAAAGTGACAAATTTTTTTTGCCTTTTCTGTTAATATAGAGATAAATATTAATAGGGAGTGGTAAAAATTATGAAGGCTTATACAGCATTAGATGAAAAACATTGTTACAATTTAAAAGTTACTTTAAATAAAAAAACAATATTTATTATGATCATGGGAATATTGTTAACAAGAGTAAATATCATTAATAATTTAACCCCCTTTGGATTTGCTTATCTTTCTGCATATACAATTATGAAAGGGTTAAATTTACCTATATTTATATCAGTAGTATTTTCTACTCTTATATTTCAAGGATTTAATGGTGCCCCTTACTTATTAGCATATGTTTTAGTGGGTATTGCTTTTAGTATTTTTAAAGGAAAAGAATATTCACTAATCAAAGCCATATTAATTACATCTATTATATTTGTAGGATCTAAGATTCTTTTACTTTTAATGACTAATAGATTATTTATTTATGATGTGTTTCTTATATTGTTTGAAGGAGTAATTGCTTTTTCTATGACTTATATATTTTCCTTTAGTCCTCCAATTGAGAATATAAAAAATATAGATGTAAACAATGAAAAAAGAGTTTGTTTTTTTATTATACTTGGATTAAGTTTAGCTGGAGTTAATAATATTGAAATATTTAATATATCTCTTAAAACTGTAGGATGTATACTTGCTATAGTATATTTAGGATCTGTTAAGGGAGTTTTCTATGGAGGAACAATAGGTATTATACTAGGTATGATAGCTTATATAGCAGAGCCAACTATGCCATTTATAATAGGTATATTTGGACTAGCAGGGTTTCTTTCAGGAATGTTTAGAGATTTAGGTAAACTAGGAAGTATTTTAGGTTTTGTATTGGGAAGTAGTATTGTTAATTTCTATATAAGTGGTTTAGGAATAAACTTATTTAGTTATAAGGAGATTATTATGGGTGTATTATTATTTTTACTTATACCTAAAAAGCTAACCGCACAAGCAGAAAAAATTTTAACTATAGATATAGAAAACAAAAAAGAATATATGGAAAAAAGAGATGAAATAGTCATAAGAAAAATAAATAAAATGTCAGAGGTTTTGGAGAGCTTAGGGAAAACATTTAGGGATTCTGCAGAGGAAAGAGAATACAATTCTACCATAGAAGTATATTCATTGGTTGATGGGGTTGCAAATGAAGTATGTAAAGATTGTCCTAGACATGAAAACTGTTGGAAAGAAAATTATTATAGAACTTATAGCAGTTTTTTTAAATTAGTCAGCCTTATAGAAGATAAAGATTACGATGAAGATATTGAAAAGGATCAGATTATAGATTTTTGTATTAGAGAAAAAGAAATTCTTGAAGAAACAAATCATTCTATAGAGAAGTTAAAGTTAAATGAAGGCTGGAAGATGAAATTAAATGAAAATAGAAAACTTCTTGGGGAACAATTAGATGGTTTTAGTCAAGGAATTAATCAAATTATTAAAGATGTTTATATAGATATAGAATTTAATGAAAAATTAGAAGAAGAAATATATAAAGAATTAAAAAATATTAGAGTTGATATAGATAGTGTAGTTGTAATAGAAACAAATAAAGAGGACTATGAAATCTTTATAGATTTAAATACTCCTTATGAATATGAAAATAAGATAAAAAAATTAGTTTCTGAAATTCTAGGTTTTCCTGTAATAAATGATTGTAAATATGAAAAGCATAAGAAAAAAACTTATAGATTTAAGCTTATTAGAGATAATAGGTATAGTGCTATAACTAAAATTGCTAATATGGCAAATTCTGAAAACAAAGTTTCCGGAGATAGTTTTACTTTTGGAGAAATGGAAAACATACATTATAAGGCTTTAGCAGATGGTATGGGTATAGGTAGAAAAGCCAAGGAAGAAAGTGGATCAACCATTTCTTTACTGGAAAAACTTATGGAAGCAAATGTGGACAAGAATATGATGTTAAAAACAATTAATTCAGTTCTTAGAAGCAAGTCCAATGAAGAAATATTTACAACATTAGATGTTAGTTTTATTGATTTGTATTCAGGAAAGTTACAAATAATAAAAACTGGCTGTCCAGCTAGCTTTATAAAAAAGAAAGATAGAATAGAAGTAATAAATTCTAAAACACTTCCTATTGGTATATTAGAGGATATAGATTTTAATATATACGAAGATTATATAGAAGATGGAGATATTCTTATCATGATATCTGATGGTATAACAGAGGCAAATAAGGATATAGAAGATTATGAAACATGGATGAAAGAAGTTATCCTAGGTATAAATAGTATAAATCCTCAAGTTATTGCAAATGAGATACTAAATAAAGCTAATAATATATCCAAAGGACCAAGAGATGATATGACAGTTTTAGTTACAAAGGTCTGGAAAAACATGTAAGGATTAATCCTTACATGTTTTTCAAAGTAAAGGTCTTATTATTGACAATATTAAATAATAAATGTATAGTTCATATATAGTTTATATTAATAGAATATATTAAAGGTGGTAAAAATGAAAAACAAAGTCTTGTCTATAATTAAAGAGCATGATTTGATTAAAGAAAATGAAAATATAGTCATAGGTGTATCTGGAGGACCAGATTCTATGGCACTATTACATGTACTGTTGGAAATCAGAGATTCCATTGATTTTAATATATATATAGCTCATTTAAATCATGGTGTAAGAGGTATAGAGGCTAGAAATGATCAGTTATTTGTAGAAAAGCAAGCTAAAAAATTAAATTTGCCCTATTATACTAGAAATGTAAGCATGATTGAATATGGAAAAGAAAAAGGAATAACTGCTGAAGAGGCAGGTAGAGAGTTGAGATTTGAATTTTTCAGAGAAATAATTAAAGAACAAGGTGGAGGGAAAATAGCCGTAGCTCACAATAAAAATGATCAAGCTGAAACTTTGCTCATGAGATTTATGAGGGGGACGGGTATAGATGGATTAAAGGGTATGGAGTTTATAGCTCAGGATATAATTAGACCTATTCTATCTATAAGTAGGTCTGAAATCGAAAAATATATTGAAGAAAAAAACATTGAGACTGTTTTAGATAAGACTAATCTACAGCCTATATATACTAGAAATAAAGTTAGATTAGAATTAATTCCTTATATAGAAGAAAATTTCAATCCTAATATTATAGACACTATTTGGAGAACTTCTAGGATATCGACAATAGATAGTGAATTTCTTGAGGAATATACTGAAAAAGAATATGATAAATTGGTGAAAAAAGAAGAAGATAATGTTATAATCTTAGATGGAGAAAAATTAACATATTTAAATAGAAGTATTCAGCAGAGAGTTATAAGAAATGGAATACAAAAAATTAACGGATCTTTACAAGGAATAACAGAAATCCAAATTTTATCTGTGTTAAACTTATTATTAATGGGTAAAACAGGTAAGAGAATAAATTTAATTAATAATATTATTGCAAAATTAAATTATAATGAGTTAATTATAGAAAAAGAAGAGAAAACAGAAGATAAGGATTTCTTATATGAACTTTCTTATCCTGGAGATCTGAAATTAAAAGAATTAGGATATTCTTTTAACATGGAAATCATTGAAATTAATGAGAAAACTGAATTTGAAAAATCAAAGTATGTAAAGTATTTTGATTTAAGTAAGATAAAAGGAAAACTTTTTTTTAGGAATAGAAAACAAGGAGATAGATTTTCACCCTTTGGTATGTCAGGAAGTAAAAAGATAAAAGATTATTTTATTGATGAAAAAATTTCAAAGGATGTAAGAGATAAAATTCCTTTATTAATTGATGAAAAAAACATTTTATGGGTAGTAGGATATAGAAATAGTGAAGATTATAAGGTGACTAAAGATACTGAAAGGATTTTGAAAATATCTTATAATTATATAATATAATACATATTTGAGGAGGACATTATGGATAACATGATAAAAAAGGTGTTAGTTAGTGAAGAAGACATTAGGAAAAAAGTTGAAGAATTAGGAAAAAAAATAAGTGAAGACTATAAAGATAAGAATCTTTTATTAGTGGGTATATTAAAAGGTGCTGTTATTTTTATGAGCGATTTAGCTAGAAGTATAGATATACCTGTAAAGTTGGATTTTATGGCTGTATCTAGTTATGGAAAAAGTTCCATATCTACTGGAGAAGTTAGAATAATTAAAGATTTAGATTATAGTGTAGAAAATAAAGATATACTAATAATAGAAGACATTATAGATACAGGATATACACTTTCTTATTTAACAGACAATTTAATAAAAAGAGGAGCTAACTCTGTAAAGGTATGTACTCTTTTAAATAAGCCTGAAAGAAGAAAAGTAGATGTACCAGTAGATTATTTGGGATTTGACATCCCAGATGAGTTTGTAGTAGGGTATGGATTAGATTACGCTGAAGAAGGCAGAAATTTACCTTATGTAGCTGCATTAAAGAAGGAAGCATATAATTAGATTCATCTGTTGTAAAAGTGGATAAATGATGATATAATTAATAGATATTGTCTGGATAAAGAGGAGGGAGGACTTGGATTGAGAAGATTTTTTAAAGGCATTAGCGTATATTTACTAATAGTAGTAGTTATAATGTTTCTTTTAAATACATTTGGTAGCAAAAGTGTAGAAGTAAAAGAAATGAATGTAACTGAATTAATATCAAATTTGAAAAATGGTAATGTTCAAAGTATAAATATGGAAGGAAGGGAAGTACAAGGTAAGTTAAAGAAAGGTAAGACACAATTTACTGCCGTATTACCTGAAGAAATAAGAGGTACATTTTATGAGAAATATATAGAGGATTTAGTTGATAGTGGCAAACTTGATTATAGTGGTGAATTAGAACCACCTACACCATGGATAATAAGTGCTTTACCAACTATAATAACCTTATTAATATTTGGAGTGTTTTGGTTTGTAATGATGCAACAGTCCCAAGGTGGGGGAGGAAAGATGATGAGTTTTGGTAAATCTAAAGCCAAAATTCACAAAGAAGATGAGGGAGAACTTATAACCTTTGCAGAAGTTGCAGGATTAGAAGAAGAGAAAGAAGAATTATCTGAGATTGTAGACTTTTTAAAGCTACCAAAAAAATATATAGAGATTGGTGCAAGAATTCCAAAAGGGGTTCTTCTTATAGGACCACCAGGTACAGGTAAAACTTATTTAAGTAGAGCTGTATCAGGCGAAGCAGGAGTTCCATTTTTTACAATATCTGGTTCAGATTTTGTTGAGATGTTTGTAGGAGTTGGAGCTAGTCGTGTAAGAGATTTATTTGAACAAGCAAAAAAGAATGCACCTTGTATAATCTTTATAGATGAGATTGACGCTGTAGGTAGAAAAAGAGGAGCCGGTATGGGTGGCGGACATGACGAAAGAGAGCAAACTCTAAATCAACTTTTAGTTGAGATGGATGGTTTTGCTAAAAATGAAGGTATAATAGTTATGGCTGCAACAAATAGGGCAGATATCCTTGACCCAGCACTATTGAGACCAGGTAGATTTGATAGAACTATTTATGTTGGATTACCTGATGTAAAAGGTAGAGAAGCCATATTAGAAGTTCATACAAAAAACAAACCTATGGATGAAGAAGTAGAATTAAGTGTAGTTGCAAAGAGAACTGCTGGATTTACTCCTGCAGATTTGGAAAACTTAGTAAACGAAGCAGCAATATTATCTGCTAGATTTGGATTAAAATCTATTCCTATGCATTTAATCGAAGAAGCATCTATAAAGGTGCAGGCTGGACCAGAGAAAAAGTCTAAGGTAGTTAGTGAAAAAGAAAGAAAGTTAACTGCTTATCATGAAGCAGGTCATGCTTTAACTTCTAGACTTACTCCTGATACAGACCCAGTTCATATGGTGACTATTATTCCGAGAGGTATGGCTGGAGGATTTACAGCTTATATTCCAGATGAAGAGAGAAACTATGCTACTAAAAAGCAAATGGAAAATAGATTAGTTACACTTTTAGGTGGAAGAGTTGCAGAAGCCTTAGTTTTAGAAGATATAAGTACTGGAGCACAAAATGACCTTGAAAGAGCAACCAATATAGCAAGATCAATGGTTACTAGTTATGGTATGAGTGAAAAACTTGGACCAATGACTTATGGCTCAGATGATGAAGAAGTATTTATGGGTAGAGATTTCGGTAGCACTAGAAACTATAGTGAAGAAGTTGCAGCAGCAATAGATGAAGAAATGAGAAGTTTAATAGATATAGCTTATAATAAAGCAGAAAAATTGCTAGCAGACAATATGGATAAACTTCATAGAGTAGCACAAACACTGTTAGAAAAAGAAACTATAGACGGAAAAGAATTTGAAGAATTATTTATAGGAGCATAAAAAAGGTAGGCAATCCTCTTGATGAGGGCCTATCTTTTTTTTATTTGCTATTTAAAATTAGAAAAATATTATTATATATTAAAGAAATTATGCAACATTTCATTCATTTTCAAAATAGTTTGAAATATATGTTGCAAAAGCATATAGCTTTCAACTATAATAGAGTATGAATAGAACTTTAAAATAAAAACAATTGTATTTATAAATAAGGAGGCCAGTTAAATGTTTGATGATAGTAAAATAGATAAAATAAAAACATCATCAGAAAAATGGGAAAAAGAAGTTGTGAAAAAAGCGATTGATAGATTTCCAGAAAGAAAAGAAAAATTTGAAACAGGATCTAATGTTAAGGTGGAAAGACTCTATACACCTTTAGATATAGATAGTCTAGAGTATGAAAGAGACTTAGGCTATCCAGGACAATATCCTTTTACTAGAGGTGTTCAGCCTACTATGTATAGAGGTAGATTATGGACTATGAGACAGTATGCAGGATTTGCTTCAGCAGAAGAATCTAATGCAAGATACAAATACCTATTAGATCAGGGTCAAACAGGGCTTAGTGTTGCTTTTGATTTACCTACTCAAATAGGTTATGATTCTGATGATAACTTGTCTCAAGGAGAAGTTGGAAAAGTAGGAGTTGCAATAGACTCTCTTAAGGATATGGAAAGCTTATTTGATGGAATACCCTTAGATGAAGTTAGTACGTCAATGACTATCAACGCACCAGCATCTATTTTATTAGCAATGTATATAGCCGTTGCAGAAAAACAAGGTGTATCTAAGGATAAATTAAGAGGAACTATTCAAAATGATATCTTAAAGGAATATATAGCCAGGGGGACCTATATTTTCCCACCTGAACCATCTATGAGACTTATAACTAATATTTTTGAATATTGTTCAAAGGAAGTTCCGGCATGGAACACTATAAGTATAAGTGGTTACCATATAAGAGAAGCAGGCTCTACAGCATCTCAAGAGGTAGCATTTACATTAGCCGATGGTATAGCATATGTAGAGGCAGCAATAGATGCAGGATTAAATGTTGATGAATTTGCACCAAGATTATCATTTTTCTTCAATGCCCACAATGATCTTTTAGAAGAAGTATCTAAGTATAGAGCAGCTAGAAGGCTTTGGGCAAGGATTATGAAAGAAAGATTCGGGGCTAAAAATAAGAAATCAATGCAACTTAAATTCCATACACAAACAGCAGGCTCAACATTAACAGCTCAACAATCAGATAATAATATAATTAGAGTAACTATCCAAACATTAGCAGCAGTACTTGGGGGAACACAATCGCTACATACTAACTCAAGGGATGAGGCTTTAGCTTTACCTACAGAAGATTCTGTAAAAATAGCTTTACGTACTCAACAAATAGTAGCCCATGAATCTGGAGTAACAGAAACAATTGACCCACTGGCAGGATCTTATTATATAGAAAGTTTAACAAATAAAATAGAAAAAGATGCTATGAATTATATAAATACAATAGATGAATTAGGTGGAGCACCAAAAGCTATTGAAAAGGGATATATACAAAAGGAAATTCAAAACTCTGCTTACACATATCAAATGGAAATAGAGTCTTTAGATAATATAGTAGTAGGTGTAAATAAATTTCAAACAGAAGAAACAGAGAAAAAAGAACTATTGAGAGTTGACCCAGAAGTCGAAAAAAATCAAAAAGATAAATTAGAAAAACTAAAGAATGAAAGAAATAATAAAAAGGTAAAAGAAACTTTAGATAGATTAAGGGAAAAAGCTAGTACAGATGAAAACTTAATGCCATATATATTAGATGCAGTAAAAGAATATGCGACACTAGGGGAAATCTGTAATGTTTTAAGAGATATATTTGGAGAGTATCAACAGACAGTAATACTTTAAAATTAATTGGGAGGTAAGAAAATGGATAATCCTATTAGAGTATTAGTAGCAAAACCAGGTCTTGATGGCCACGATAGGGGCGCAAAAGTAATTGCAAGATCATTACGTGATGCAGGAATGGAAGTTATATATACTGGACTTAGGCAAACAGCAGAACAAATAGTAGCAGCTGCAGTTCAAGAAGATGTTGACGTAGTTGCTATAAGCATATTATCAGGTGCTCACAATCATTTATTTCCAAAGATAGTCAATCTATTAAGACAAGAAGAAGTAGATGACATGCTAATCATTGGCGGAGGAGTTATACCGGAAGATGATATACCTTTTTTAAAACAATCAGGAATAGAGGCTATATTTACTCCAGGAACTTCAACTAAGGATGTTATAAAGTTTATTGAAAACAACCTTAAAAGATAAATAGGTGGTGTAATATTTGAATATTGAAGAAGGGCTTTTAAAAGGACAAAAAAGAGCTTGTGCTAGGCTTATAACTATGATTGAAAATGAGGATCAAGAGGCTATAGATATATTAAAAAGATTATATAAAAAATCAGGCAAGGCTTATGTAATAGGAATTACAGGACCTCCAGGATCTGGAAAATCTACATTAACAGATAAACTTACCAAAGAACTTATAAAACAAGGTAAGAAGGTAGGCATAGTAGCTGTAGATCCTACAAGTCCATTTACAGGAGGAGCTATATTAGGCGATAGAATAAGAATGTCAGACCTTGCCTTGGATAAAAATGTATTTATTAGAAGCATGGGAACACGTGGATCTTTAGGTGGAATGTCTAAATCTACTTGGGGAGCCGTTAAAATTCTAGATATTTATGGTTGTGATTATATTTTTATAGAAACAGTAGGTGTAGGACAATCTGAAATAGATATTGTAAAAACTGCAGACACTGTTTTAATGGTTATGGTTCCAAATCTAGGAGATGATATCCAAGCCATAAAAGCTGGTACTATGGAAATAGCAGATGTTTTTGCTATAAATAAATCTGATTTAGATGGAGCAGATAAAACTAAAGTAGAAATTGAAATGAATTTAAACTTAAATGAAGAAAAAGATTATAGGCCCCCAGTTATGAAAGTGTCAGCTTTAAAAAATGAAAGCATAGAATCATTATTAGTTGAAATATTAGGTCATAGGGAGTATTTAGAAAGTAATGATCTCTTAGAAAACAAGAGAATTAGGAACAACAAGTTAGAATTAGTTAAAATGCTTGAAGATGATTTAATGAAACTTATATTATACAAATCCGTTGAGGGAGATTTGTTAGATAAATTAGCAAAAGCAGTAACTAATAGAGAAATAGATCCTTATACAGCAAAAGATGAGTTACTAAAATTAGCTGTTAGGAAATAGAAGCAATATAGTTAAAAATAAAATATAAGATTTTGGTCCACTGAGAAATATATAAATAATATATGATAATTGCTAGCTATAAGAGCATGAAGGCTCTAGCTTAGTAAGTATAGAAGGGGAGTTGAATATAATGGTAAATAAGGTTGATCACATAGGTATTGCTGTAAAGAGCTTAGACAAAGCAATTAAATTTTATGAAGATACTTTAGCTATTAAATGTGTCAATACAGAAGAAGTTGCTGAACAAAAAGTTAAAGTGGCTTTTTTACCAGTAGGTGATACAGAAATAGAACTATTAGAATCTACAAAAGAAGATGGACCTATTGCTAGACATATAGACAAAAAGGGTGAAGGAGTTCAGCATATAGCTTATAGAGTAGATGATATAGAAAAGGCTATAGCAGAATGTAAAGAAAAAGGAATTAGAGTAATAGATGAAAAACCAAGATATGGCGCAGGTGGTGCAAAAATTGCATTTTTACATCCAAAGTCAACATTTGGAGTACTTATAGAGCTTTGTCAAAGAGATTAAGTATAATTTAAAAGGGAGGAAAAAATGAAGGAAAAAATTGATATACTTCTAAAGGCTGAGGAAAGAATAAAACTTGGTGGTGGAGCTAAAAAAATTGAAAAACATCATAAATCAGGGAAATTAACAGCAAGGGAAAGAATTAACCTTTTATTTGATGAAGGAAGTTTTATAGAAGTAGACAAGTTTGTTGAACATAGATGTACAAACTTTGGCATGGAGAAATTAGATGCTCCTTCAGATGGCGTGGTAACTGGCTATGGTACGGTAAATGGCAGGCTTGTATTTTCTTATGCTCAAGATTTTACTGTAGTAGGTGGATCCTTAGGTGAAATGCATGCTGCAAAGATATGTAAAGTTCAAGATATGGCACTTAAGATGGGAGCGCCTATAGTAGGTATAAACGACTCAGGTGGAGCAAGAATACAAGAAGGTGTAGATGCATTATCAGGATACGGAAAAATATTTTATAGAAATACTATAGCATCAGGAGTAATCCCACAAATATCAGCTATAATGGGGCCTAGTGCAGGGGGAGCAGTGTATTCACCAGCAATAACAGATTTTATTTTCATGGTAGAATCTACTGGTAGAATGTTTATAACAGGACCACAGGTAATTAAATCTGTTACAGGAGAAGAAGTAACTCAAGAAGAACTAGGGGGAGCTGATACACATAATAGAGTTTCTGGCGTAGCACATTTTAAAGATGATACAGAAGAAGAGTGTATAGAGAGAATAAAAACTTTGTTATCCTTTCTTCCTTCAAATAATTTAGAGCAATCTCCGACTTATGAAGTTGATGACCAAATAAATAGAGTAGAAGAAAAATTAAATGAAATAGTTCCGGTTAATCCAAATAAGCCTTATGACATGAAAGAAGTCATAAAGATTATAGCAGATAATGGGGATTTTTTTGAAATACAAGAATATTATGCACAAAATATAATTACAGGATATATAAGATTAAATGGAAAGACAATAGGAGTAATAGCCAATCAACCTAAGTGTTTAGCAGGATGTTTAGATATAAACGCATCAGATAAATCAGCTAGATTTATAAGAAATTGTGATGCTTTTAACATACCCCTATTAAATATAGTAGACGTACCAGGATTCTTACCAGGCACAGACCAAGAATTTGGTGGAATAATAAGACATGGAGCAAAGATGCTTTATGCATATAGCGAAGCTACAGTTCCAAAAGTTACAATGATAGTAAGAAAAGCATATGGTGGGTCATATCTAGCCATGTGTAGCAAGGATTTAGGTGCAGATCAAGTATTTGCATGGCCTAATGCTGAAATAGCAGTTATGGGACCAGGTGGAGCAGCTAATATAATATTTAAAAAAGATATAGCTAATGCGGATGATCCAGTTGCTATGAGAGAAGAAAAAATTGAAGAATATAGAGATACAATTGCTAATCCATATATTGCAGCAAAAAGAGGATTTGTAGATGATGTAATCGTTCCTAGTATCTCAAGACCAAGACTTATTTCTGCTTTTGATATGTTAGAATCAAAGAGAGAAACTAGACCTTCTAAAAAGCATGGTAATTTACCATTATAGGAGAGGTGAAATAATTGGGTGAATATATAAGCATAGGAGACAGTTTAATGATTACTGTTTTTAGTATAGTAATGGTGTTTTTAGTTTTAATCATAATATCAATATTTATATCTTTTCTTAAAAACATTGATAATAAAGAGAAAAAAGAAATCTCGAAGACAAGCAAATCAATAGCTAATTTAAATCAAGATATATCTAAAGCAGAAGAAGATAAGACTGTGGATGATGAAGAACTTGTGGCAGTTATTTCAGCAGCTATAGCAGCAAGTTTAGGAGTGAGTATACCAGAAATCAATATAAAAAAGATTAGTAGAATAAGTGAAAATACAACAGCATGGTCAATGGCAGCTAGACAAGAACAGGTGAATGGTAAATTATAATATAACTTTAGGAGGCATATAGATGAGAAAATTTATAATAAATGTAAATGGGAATTCTTATGAGGTTGAGGTTGAAGAAGTAGATGGAGTTAAAACTGAAGGAAAACCTGTAACTAAATCAGTAGAATCAGCAGTAAAATCTATTCCAACTCCAAAAGTTGCACGGGGCTCAAAGACGGAAGTTAAAAAAGAAGCAAGTGTATCAGCAGGCCAAGAAGTAATCCAGGCACCAATGCCAGGAAACATATGGAAGGTTCTTGTTAATGAAGGTGATACGATTAAGGCTGGTGATGTTTTACTTATATTAGAAGCAATGAAAATGCAGAATGAAATAGTTTCTCCAAGAGATGGAAAAGTTGCAAGTATATCAGTAAAAGATGGGCAAATAGTTAGTTCAGGGGAAAAACTAATAGTATTAGATTAATCCACTAAGAAAGGAAGGTAGAAAAATGAATTTGCTAGATATATTAATTGATTTTTTTCAGAGTACAGGATTTGCTGCCTTAACTTTGGGACATATTATAATGCTTTTAGTATCCTTTGCGCTACTTTATTTAGCTATTGTAAAAGGATTTGAACCCCTATTGCTAGTTCCAATATCTTTTGGAATATTGCTTGCAAATTTACCCCTAGGAGGCCTAATGACTAAAGCCAAAGGTGACCAAATTGGGGGACTATTTTATTATTTATATAAAGGAGTTAAATTAGGTATATATCCTCCAATAATATTTATGGGTATAGGAGCAATGACAGACTTTGGGCCACTTATAGCAAATCCTAAAAGTGTATTATTAGGAGCAGCAGCTCAGTTTGGTATATTTGCAACTTTTGTAGGAGCAGTATTACTTGGATTCCCAGGCCGACAGGCAGCCAGTATTGGAATGATAGGTGGTGCCAATGGTCCAGCTGCACTTTACTTAACATCTTTATTAGCACCAGAATTATTAGGACCAATAGCAGTTGCAGCCTATAGCTATATGGCCTTAGTTCCCATTATTCAGCCACCTATAATGACGGCATTGACAACAAAGAAAGAAAGACAAATAGTAATGAAACAAGCTAGAGAAGTATCTAGAAAAGAAAAAATAATATTTCCAATAATGGTAACTGTATTAGTTTCATTGCTAATTCCATCAGCAGCCACCTTGATAGGAATGTTAATGTTAGGTAACTTGTTTAGAGAATCTTTGGTAGTAGAGAGATTATCTGAAACATCTCAAAATGAATTGATCAATATAATTACAATTTTTTTAGGAGTTACAGTAGGTGCTACAGCCAGTGCAGAAACATTTTTGAATTTTAGTACAATAAAGATAATAATATTAGGTTTAATAGCATTTGCAATAGGCACAGCATCAGGAGTGCTTTTAGGAAAATTAATGTGCAAATTATCAGGTGGAGAAATTAATCCACTTATAGGAGCAGCAGGAGTTTCTGCAGTTCCCATGTCAGCACGTGTAGTACAAAAAATGGGACAAAAAGAAGATCGAAGTAATTTCTTGTTAATGCATGCTATGGGTCCAAATGTTGCTGGTGCAATAGGATCTGCAATTGCAGCAGGATTATTGCTTAATTTCTTTGGATGTTAGAATAAAAAATAAGATATAAAAAATAGAAGTGCATTAGAACGAGTTGTTAAGCTCCTCTTATGGTAGATAGATTAAATAAATAAAAATCTGCTACCAAAGGGGAGTGTTTTTTATTTATACTATTAATATAACTTTAATCATGTTATCCTTAATCTAAGGTAAAGATGTAAATACAAAGATTACTAAAAGATTATTATTTAAATATATTTTTATAAAGGAGTGATTTTATGTATTCAGGTTACATAACAGATGTAGAAGGAATAAAGGTGGGGCATTGTCAGTCTCAAGAGGGAATGACAGGATGTAGTGTTATTATATGTGAAGAAGGTGCAACTGGTGGAGTAGATGTAAGAGGTTCAGCACCAGGAACCAGAGAAACAGATTTATTTAAAGCAGAAAAACTGGTAGATAAGGTAAATGCAGTAGTTCTAGCTGGTGGATCTGCATTTGGATTAGATGCATCATCAGGTGTAATGAAATATTTAGAAGAAAAAGGAATAGGACTTGATGTAGGAGTAACAAAAGTTCCAATAGTTTCTTCAGCAGTAATATTTGATTTAAATATTGGAAACTATAAGATTAGACCGGACTTTGATATGGGATATCTAGCAGCTAAAAATGCAAGTATAGACAATAGAGAACAAGGGAATGTAGGCTGCGGAATGGGAGCAACAGTAGGAAAAATATTGGGTCCTGAAAATGCTATGAAGTCTGGCTTAGGATCAGCAAGTGTTAAAATTGGAGAATTAGTTGTTTCTGCTATGGTAGCCCTAAATAGTTTTGGAGATATATATGATTTTACAGATAACAAACAAATTGCTGGAGTTTATGACTATAAAAATAATAACTTGTTAAACACAGTAAAAATTATGAAAGATAAGAATAAAAAAATAGGATTTAATGTGAAAAATACTACAATCGGTATAATAGTTACAAATGCTGTTTTAACTAAAGCCCAAGGAAATAAAGTTTCTCAAATGGCTCACAATGGCTTTGCTAGAACAATAAACCCTGTCCATACTATGGTGGATGGAGATACTATATTTACCATGGCAACAAATAAAATAAACTCAGATATAAACTTAATTGGTACATTAGCAGCAGAAGCAATGAGTAAGGCTATTATAAATGCAATTTCACTTGCAGAAGGTGTAAAAGGATTAAAAACTTATAAAGATATTCAAGTTAAATAAATTAACTCTTGAATTAATGTGTAAATAGTTTTATAATGATTTTGTTAGACGGCCAACATCTTTTTAGAGTTGGACTAGATAAAAATTAAAAACTTAATATTTTATCGACTGGTATCTAAAAAAAAGAACTAGAGCGGAGGAATGTAAAATGATTAGAGAAAAGAAATTAGATGTAAGAAAGTTAACTATTATTGGAGTATTGGGTGCTATTTCTATAGTACTAGGAAGCACGCCACTGGGTTTTATACCTGTGGGACCAACAAGTGCAACCATAATGCATATACCCGTCATTATAGGGTCTATAATGGAAGGACCTGTGGTAGGAGCATTTATAGGTCTTATTTTTGGATTATTTAGTGCTTTTAGAGCTTTAACAAATCCAACCCCTGTATCTTTTATATTTTTAAATCCACTAATTTCAATAGTTCCTAGAGTACTAATAGGTATAATAACTTATTATGTATACAATGGATTAAAAAAATTGGGTAATCAAAAGACTATAGGAGTTATGTGTGTAATCTTATTAGGAATAGTATCTTACTTATCATATGGTATATATGATAATATCAAAGCTGCAGGCAGTATATGGTTAACCTTAATGAATATATTTCTTGTATTGTTAACAGTTTCAACTGGATATTTTGCATATACTAAATTTAAAGATAATGCTTTAGATGTAATTGTTTCCACAATTGTAGGTAGTCTTACCAATACCATAGGTGTATTAGGATTGGTTTATCTAATATATGCTGAAAGATTTGTAAAGGGATTAGGTGGAGATGTAACAACTGCTAGAAAAGTTATATTTGGAATTGGTGTTGCAAATGGAATTCCAGAAACTATAATTGCGATTATAATAGTAACATCTGTAGTAGTTGGGCTGGAAAACAGAAGATAAGAGGAAGGTGAGAGATTGTTATTAGTTATAGATGTTGGTAATACCAACATAGTATTTGGCGTGTATAAAGGTGATGAACTTTTATATGATTGGAGAATTTCTACGGAAAAAAATCGGACTTCAGATGAATATGGACTTTTATTTGAACAGATTTTCAGATATAATAAATTAGATCCAAAAGAGGTTGAAAATGTTATTATTTCTTCAGTAGTACCCCCATTGATGCATACCTTGCCAACAATGAGTCAGAGATATTTTGATATTGATCCTATTGTTGTAGGACCTGGGGTTAAAACTGGAATGAATATAAAATATGACAATCCTAGAGAAGTTGGTGCAGATAGAATAGTAAATGCTGTTGCTGCTTATGAAAAATATGGAGGACCATTAATCATAGTAGATGTAGGTACAGCTATTACATTTTGTGCAGTCTCTAAAGAAGGAGATTATATTGGAGGAGTTATAACTCCAGGAATAAAAATATCTTCAGAAGCATTATTTTTAAGAACTGCAAAATTGCCTAAAGTTGAAATTGCAAAACCAGAAAAAGTAATAGGTAAAAATACAACAAATAGTATTCAATCTGGTTTAGTATATGGATACATAGGTATGGTAGATTATATAATCAAGAAAATGATTGAAGAAATGGGAGTTAGTGAAGATCAAGTTAATGTTGTTGGAACTGGTGGATTCTCAGTGTTAATAGCATCTGAAAGTAAATATATTAAGAAGATAGATAGATTATTGACATTAGAAGGATTAAAAATAATTTATGAGAGAAATAAGTAAGTAGCTTTTTAGCTACTTACTTTTGTAATTGTAGGGGTGATCGATTGAAGATAAAAGATATAAGCTTAGAAAATAATGTATTTTTAGCTCCAATGGCAGGAGTTACAGATTTACCATTTAGAATGCTATGTAGAGAAATGGGTGCAGGATTAGTTTTTTCTGAAATGGTAAGTAGTAAAGGAATGTATTATAAAGATAAAACAACCAAAGATCTTTTAAGGGTAAATCCGGATGAAAGACCTATTGCTGTTCAAATATTTGGTTCAGATCCTGATATCATGGCTTATATAGTATCTGAATATCTCAATAAAAGAGATGATATAGATATTATAGATATAAATATGGGTTGTCCAGCCCCTAAGATAGTAAAAAATGGTGATGGTAGTGCCTTGATGAAGAAAGAAAAATTAGCTAGGAATGTTATTAAATCAGTAGTCAAGGCTTCAAATAAACCAGTAACCCTTAAAATTAGAATGGGTTGGGACCACAATAGTATAAATGGAATTGAGATAGCTAAGATGGCAGAAGATGAAGGTATATCTGCACTTACCGTTCATGGAAGAACTAGAGATATGTTTTACTCAGGACAAGCAGATTGGAATTTTATAAAGGAAGTCAAGAAGAGTATATCTATTCCAGTTATAGGAAATGGAGATATCTTTGAACCACAGGATGCAATTAATATGTTAAACTATACTAATTGTGATGCCATAGCAATAGCTAGGGGTAGTCAAGGAAATCCCTGGATATTTAAAAGAGTATTATCTTTAATGGAAGGCAAAGAAGATAAGCCACCAAGTGTTGATGAAAAGATAAAGACTTGTATAAGACACCTAGAATTATTATGTAGTGTTAAAGGTGAAAGAGTAGGAGTAATGGAAATGAGAAAACATGCAGCCTGGTATTTGAAGGGTTTAAAGGATTCTAATGAAGTTAAAAACAAGATAAATAATATAGATAATAAAAAAGATATGAAAACTGTTCTTTATAACTTTCTAGACCTATATAATGAATAATGTAATTAATAATGTATTTGTTTCATATAATAGATAAAAATCAGGAAGGAGGATGACTATCGGATTTTTATATATTATAGATAAAGATAAATATTTACAGTATTACAAAAAAGGATTTATAAAGTACATGCCACAAATTTTCTTACCACTGTTTAAGCCTGTTATACTAGAAAAGATAAAAAAAGAAGAAATAGTAATAGGAAAAGTAGGCGCTGTAAATTTAAAATCTATTGATTTTAATAGTGAAGAACAATTAAATAAATTTATAAAATCTATAGAAAAGATACAAGATGAAGATTGTGTAAGCATACTAATGGAAGAATATATTGATTTAGATTCTAGTATCTTAGAGACATTAAAAAAGAATTTAAATATATTCTCAGGAAGTGGAATGCTTAAAAAGATAGTTGATTTACCCATAGTAATAAGAAAGATTTTTAATATATTAAATGAAGATATAAAAGATAAAGAAGTACTTATACTTTCAGATGATAAAGAAAAGGCAAAGGAAATAATAAAAGAATTAGCTAAGGATATTAGATTTATAACTGTCTATGGACTTGATGAAGAAGAAGAGGAAGAATTATATCAATATATATTATATGAAATAGGACTTTCTATTTATCATACTAAAGATTTCTATAATACTATAGAAAACTATAGTGTCGTAATTAACCTTATAGATAGAATAAATTTAAGTAAAACAATCAGAAAAAAGGACTCTATTGTATTTGACTTTAGTTCAGGGAATAATGAATCGTCTCTTATAAAGGATTACGGATATGATTTAAAAGATCTGGCTATTAAAAAAAGTAAATGGTTTGGTCCTATAATTAATACAAAAATGATTGAATTTTTATTAGAAGAGAATATAAATAATATTAAACCAAAATATCTTATTACTAAAGAAAACAATTATTATACATTTAAAGAGTATGTAGAGTTGTTTATAAAGATTAGGGGAAGGTTTTAAGGACTTGACATTATGCTCTAGCTTGAATATAATAAACCTTATATAATATTTTACAATATTCTAAAAATGGAAATGACTTTTATTGAAATCAAATTAAAATTTAAATATATGTTTAATGGGAAAGGGAGAGGGAATAATGTTAGAAAAGGATGTTTTTTTAACGTTGGAAGGTCTAAAAAAGTTAGAAGATGAGTTAGATCTTTCAAAAACCGTTAAAAGAAAGGAAATAGCAGGAAGAATAAAGCAAGCCCTAGATTTTGGAGATATATCTGAGAACTCAGAGTACGATCAGGCTAAAAATGAACAGGCACAATTAGAAGAACGTATAGCAAAACTTGAAGGTATGTTAAGAAATGCAAAACTAATAGATGAAGATGATATAAATACAGATATTGTAAGTATTGGATCCAAAGTAGTGGTTAAAGACTTAGAATATGATGAAGAAATGTCACTAAAAATAGTAGGATCAGCAGAAGCTGACCCCTATAATGGAATAATATCAAATGAGTCACCTGTAGGTTCTTCATTATTGGGACATAAAGTAGGAGACTTAGTAGATATTTCTGTACCAGATGGAATTATAAAATATGAAATACTAGATATTAGTAGATAAAAGGATCAATAAACCAAGGAGGCAAAGTAAATGGGAGATACAGATTTAAATTTAAATGAAATGTTGGTTATGAAGAGAGAAAAGTTAAAGGAACTAATAGAAAAGGATAAAAATCCATTTTTAGTAGAAAAATTTGACTATACTCATCATAGTAAGACCATAGAAGAAGACTATGATAATCTAGAAGGTCAAACAGTTTCTGTTGCTGGCCGAATAATGTCAAGACGTGGTCATGGAAAAGTAAGTTTTATTGATTTACAAGATAGTGTTGGAAGAATACAAATTTTTGTAAAGCAAGACAACATAGGTGAAGAAAATTACAAGGATTTATCACTATATGATATAGGAGATATAATAGGTGTAAAAGGTGAAGTTTTCAAAACGAAAACTGAAGAAATCTCAATAAGAGCTAAAGAAGTATTATTGATGAGTAAGTCCTTACAAATTTTACCTGAAAAATTCCATGGATTAAAAGATCAAGATTTAAGATACCGTCAGAGATATGTAGATTTGATAGTTAATCCTGAAGTTAAGGAAACATTTATATTGAGATCTAAGATGATAAAAGCAGTAAGAGAATTTTTTGATCAAAGAGGATTCATAGAAGTAGAAACTCCTATACTAAGCACCATAGCTGGAGGAGCAAATGCTAGACCATTTGCAACTCACCATAATACATTGGATATAGACATGTATCTTAGAATAGCAAATGAACTTTATCTAAAAAGGCTTATAGTTGGAGGATTTGAAAAGGTATATGAAATGGGTAGAATGTTTAGAAATGAAGGAATGAGTCCTAAACATAATCCAGAATTTACAAACATAGAATTATATCAAGCTTATGTAGACTATGAAGAAATGATGAGACTTACAGAAAATCTTTTTGCTTATGTAGCAGAAAAGACATTGGGAACTACAAAAATTAATTATCAAGGAACAGAAATAGAATTAGCTCCACCATGGATAAGATTAGACATGGCAGATGCAGTAAAAAAATACTTAGGAATAGATTTCAATGAAATAAATACTGATGAAGAAGCTATTGAAATAGCTAAATCTAAAGGAATCAAGATAAATCCAGGAATGACTAGAGGACATGTAATAGCTGAATTATTTGAAGAGTTTTGTGAAGAACATTTAATTCAACCAACATTTATTACAGGCCATCCAGTAGAGATATCTCCATTAGCAAAGAGAAATCCAGATGATCCTAGAAAGACTAATAGATTTGAAGCATTTATTAATACTTGGGAATTTGCAAATGCTTTCTCTGAGTTAAATGATCCAATAGATCAAAGAGAAAGATTTGAATCTCAGGTAAAACAAAAAAATGCTGGAGATGACGAAGCACATCCAATGGATGAGGACTTTATAAATGCAATAGAAGTAGGTCTTCCACCAACAGGCGGACTTGGAATTGGAATTGATAGAATGATAATATTACTTACTAATCAACCAAGCATTAGGGATATATTGCTATTTCCTACTATGAAACCTATAGAAGATTAGATAAAAGCTTGTAGGGATTTTCACCTACAAGCTTTTTTTTATATTTATATATATAGTTATCAGATGTATATTATCAAAGTATCTGGAGAAGCTATAAGTGTAATAGATTACAAAACAATACAAAATAATACAAAATAATATTTGACTAAGTTGAAATAACATGTTATACTAAGTTTCCAGTCGAAAACTACTGGTTTTCAAAAGGCAAGAAAGAAAACAAAAGTTTTTAAAATAAGTCTTGACTTTAATAGCTAATGATAGTATTATAGTATGAGTCACCAAGAAACAGTTTGAAAGCAATTAAAAAACATTTTAAAAACTTTTCAAATTAATGGTTGACAAGAAACAAAAGATTTGTTATACTAAATAAGTCGCCTTGAGAGAGACGACGATGAACCTAGATAATTAAATAGTGTAAGAAACTTTGAATTATAAATGTAACACACATGATTAACTTAGTTAATCA
>CAZMMV010000004.1:0-43413 GCA_964567475.1 uncultured Tissierellaceae bacterium
TGTGGAACCATTATTATTTTAATTTTAACTTTACTTAATAAAGAGGAAATATAGGAGGAAGGTATGAATACTTTTTATATTGAGGTAGATGATGAGGATGAAAGACTGGATAGTTTCTTAGCTGAAAAAATAGAAGGATTTTCTAGATCATATATAAAAAAACTAATAAATGATAATTTAGTATTAGTCAATGGAAAGTTGAATAAATCTAGTTACAAGGTAATAAAGGGGGATTTAATAAAAGTTGATATACCAGAAGTTAAAAAAATAAAGGCAAGGCCGGAAAATATACCCATAGATATTATTTATGAAGATGATGATATAGTAATAGTAAATAAAGCACAAAACATGGTAATACATCCTGGTGTAGATAATGAATCGGGAACTTTAGTAAACGGATTGCTTTATCATATTAAATCTTTGTCCACTATTAATAAAGATATAAGGCCTGGTATAGTACATAGAATAGATAAGGATACATCAGGAGCTTTAATTATAGCTAAAAATAATAAAACTCATAAAGCTTTATCTCTAGCTTTAAAAGAAAGACAAGTAAAAAGGGTTTATTTAGCCTTAGTTCATGGTAGAATAGAAAATGATAATGGAAGAATAGATGCTCCTATAGGAAGAAATGAAAAGAATAGAATGAAAATGACAGTTAAATACAAAAATAGTAGAAATGCAATAAGTCATTATAAAGTTGTATGTAGATTTGACGAATATACTTTAGTAGAAGTGAAATTAGAAACTGGAAGGACTCATCAAATAAGAGTTCATATGGATTATTTAAATCATCCTATAGTAGGGGATCCTGTATATTCAAATAGAAAAAATAAATTTGGATTAGATAAGCAAATGCTTCATTCATATAAGGTAGGATTTATTCATCCAAGTAAAAAGAAGTATGTTGAGTTTAAGGCTGATTTACCAAGTTATTTTTCGAATATAATAAATCAATTAAAAATAAATGAAAGTAGTGGTAGATGTGAATATAAAGACAACAATATTAGATGACAAATCAATAGAAAGGTCTATAACGAGAATATCACATGAAATTTTAGAGAAAAACAAGGGAACTAAGGATATTATCTTAGTAGGTATAAAAACAAGAGGAATTCCTCTTGCTCATAGAATATCTAAAAAGATAGAAGGAATAGAAGGTGTAAAAGTGCCTGTGTTTTCTTTAGATATAACATTTTATAGAGATGATTTAACAGAAATAAATGAAAATCCAATAATCAAGGATAAAATGAAAGAGGATATTAATCAGAAGATTGTTATATTGGTAGACGATGTAATATACACAGGTAGAACTGTAAGAGCTGCTCTAGATGCACTTACAGATAAGGGTAGGCCTAACAAGGTTCAATTAGCTGTCCTTGTAGATAGAGGTCATAGAGAACTTCCAATAAGGCCTGATTATGTAGGGAAAAATCTTCCAACATCTAAATTAGAAAATGTTAAAGTTAATTTAAAAGAAATAGACTCCATTGATAAGGTTATTATATTAGAATAAAAAAAGGTAGAAAATTAATTTTCTACCTTTTTTATATCATTAACTAAATTATTTTTAGGGCTTACATTTATAGTGTTAAAGTTATTATAAACAACCATACCAGCCTTAGCATTTTTAGGTTTTTTAACATTTTTTCTTTGTGTATAGGCTACAGATACAACATTAGAGTGTTTAGATTTACTGTAGAATGCTGCTAAAATACCTGCTTGTTCTAATGTTGAATCAGGTATATCTTTTCCTTGGTGATCTATAATAACATGAGAACCAGGCATATCATGAACATGTAACCAAGTATCAGATCTATGAGAAGATTTAAAGGTAAGATTATCATTTTGCTTATTGTTTTTTCCTACATAGATATCAAATCCATCTTCAGATATATAATGATGAGGCTTACTAGTCTTTTGTTTTTTGTTTTTATTTTTTTTATTATTTCCTTTTATATATCCTTCTTCTATTAATTCTTGTTTTATTTCATCTAATTCCTCAACTTCTGTTGAATTATCTATACTAACTAATACATTTTCTAAATATTCTATTTCATGTTTTGTTGTTGGTATTTGTCTTAATAATAATTTTTCTGCCTTTTTTAATTTAGAGTATTTTTTATAGTATCTTTGTGCATTGTCAACAGGTGAATATTTAATATTTAAAGGTACAGTAAGAATCTTCATATTTTCATCATAGAAATTTTGCAAATCTACTCTATCCTTATTATTGGGAACCACGTGAAGATTGGCTGAAATTAAATCAGCATAAACTTTATATTTATCTCTATCCTTGCTTTCTAATAGCTCATTTTTTTGCTTGGATAATTTATTTATCGTTCTGTCTAATTTTACGCCTATAGATTTTCTCATTCCACTTGATTTTTGATTTATTCTATCGGATACATCTTTACGATAAAAATACTTATCTAAAACTTTAGAGATTGAATCTAAGGATATTTTGTTATCCAATCCAAACTGGTTTAAGTCTAATGAGTGAAAGGCAATGGGTTCCATGTTTTCATCCATTATTAAAGTAGGGGAAAAGTTTTTATTTTTTATTTTGTCCATAAAATCTTTAAAGCTATTAAACAAAAGTTTCTTTTCATTAGTATTAAGACTATTTATAGTTCTATCAATATCAATATTGCTATGAAAACAAATTTCCCTACTAATAAGAGGACTGAGACCTACATAATTAAAATAAAAAAACTTAAATATTTTAAGATTTTGTTTGGAATTATCTAGATAATCTAGAAATTCCTTTTGAGAATATTCTAAGGGATTGCTTTTATTTTGTGCAGGAGGTTGTTCATATACAATACCGGGTAAGATTTCTCTAACCCTACTCATGCTTTCATTTACTCTTTTTATTGAATCAATAATTTTATAAGAATTATTATCTATTAAAATAATATTGCTATGCCTTCCCATTATCTCAATTACAATCCTTTTTTCGCTAGCTTGACCTAATTCATCTAAGGAAGATACATCTATGAATATAACCCTATCTAAGCTCACTTGCTCTATATTTAAAATAGTTCCACTGTTAATATGTTTTCTAAGAACCATGCAAAATAGTGGAGCTGATGCTGGATTTTCTTTGGAGTATTCTGTAAGGTATATTCTAGGATTGTTGCTACTTGAAGATATAATTAATTTATAATTTGTTCTATTATTATGAATATTTAATAGGATTTCATCTTTTTCTTGTTGATAAATTTTATTAATTCTTCCACCTATTAATTTATTCTTCAGTTCTTCTACAACTGCGTTGGTTACTATTCCATCAAATGACATTTTGATTCCTCCATTATTAAAATTCTATTTAAAGTATAACATCTAAGAGGGAAATAATAAACTAAATAAATATTTATGGAAAGTTATTAATAAATTGTAACATATTCTAGCTATATACTATAATAAGAGATATAATAGATATTTAAGATTAGATATCAAAAAGAGGTGTAAATATGATAAAAAGTATGACGGGATTTGGTAGGGGAGAATTTAGTAATGATTTATACAATTTTAAAGTGGAAATTAAAGCGGTAAATCATAGGTACAGTGATATATCCGTTAAGATGCCTAAACATATAAGTTATTTAGAAGAAAAAATAAAAAAGATTCTAAAAAAAGAGATTAATAGGGGTAAAGTAGATGTTTATATTAATTTAGAATATATTCAAGAATCGTCTATAGATATAAAGGTAGATATAGACCTTGCAAAGTCTTATAAGGAAGCTTTGGAGATTTTATCTAATGAATTAGATTTAGAAGGAGATATTAGGATAAATAATATCTTATCTATGTCAGATATTATAAAAACTGAGAGAAAAGAATTAGATGAAGATGCAATTTGGATATGTTTAAAGGCTGCTTTAGAAATAGCCTTAAAAGATATTATTTCAATGAAAAAATCAGAAGGACAAGAATTAAAAAATGATATGGTATCACATTTAGATAAAATAGATAAGTTTTTAATAGAAATTGAAGAAAGATCTCCTTTAGTGGTGATGGAATATAGGGAAAAGTTAAAAGAAAGATTATCTGATTTACTTGATAATAATACTGAGCTTGATGAGGATAGAATAAATTCTGAAATAGTATATTTTGCTGATAAAAGTAATATTAATGAAGAAATTATAAGATTGAAAAGTCATTTAAAACAATTTATATCTATACTAGCTGAAGATAATCCAGTTGGAAGAAAACTTGATTTTTTAGTACAAGAAATGAACAGAGAGATAAATACCATAGGTTCAAAGGCTAGTGATATGATTATTTGTCAAAATGTAGTAGAAGTAAAGTCAGAAATAGAACAAATTAGAGAACAAATTCAAAATGTAGAGTAATAGGAGAGGATTTTATGTCAGTAAAATTGATTAATATAGGATTTGGAAATATTGTCTCAGCAAATAGGATAATATCTGTAGTTAGTCCAGATTCTGCTCCTGTTAGAAGATTGATACAGGAATCCAGAGATAAGGGACTCCTAATAGATGCTACTTATGGAAGAAAGACTAGGGCAGTTATAGTTACTGATAGTAGGCACTTAATATTGACACCTGTTCAGCCTGAAACTATAGGTAATAGATTTCAAGCTGATGATTAAGATGAAAAAACAAAATAGAAAGTAGGTTTTCATATATGGCTAAAGGTTTTTTAATGATTGTTTCTGGCCCAGCAGGTACTGGAAAAGGAACTGTTTGTAAGGAAATACTAAATAGAAACAAAGAAATAATATATTCTGTTTCAGCGACTACTAGGTCACCTAGACCTGGAGAAGAAGATGGAGTAAATTATTTTTTTATTGATGATGAAAAATTTAAATCAATGATAGAAAAAGATGAGTTTTTAGAATATGCACATGTTCATACTAATTATTATGGAACACCTAAGGAACTTGTTACAGATAAGGTAGAAGAGGGTGAGATAGTATTACTTGAGATTGATGTACAAGGTGCACTTCAGATAAAGAAAAATTATTCTGAAGCAGTTTTTATATTTTTATTACCGCCTACTATGGAAGAATTAAAAGACAGGATAACTAAAAGAGGAACAGAATCAGAAGAAGATATTAATAGGAGATATGAAAATGCATTTAAAGAATTAGATTTTGTAGGAAAATATGATTATTTTGTAATAAATGACAAGGTAGAACAAGCAGTACTTGATATAGAATCTATTATAAAGGCTGAAAGATTGAGAGTTAAAAGACATTCAAATATTAAAGAAAAAGTTATAGCAAAGGGAGGTAAATAATATGAAAGATCAATATACTATGTTAAACCCATCTTTTAGGGAATTGGATAAACTAGGTGATAGCAGATATACATTAGCTATGCTTACTTCAAAAAGAGCTAGAAGGATTATTGATGGTGAAAAACCTTTAGTTGAAACTAAATCAAAACAACCTGTTAGTATTGCACTAGAAGAAGTATTAGAAAAGAAGGTTACTTATAGAAGACCAGATAATATAAATAGTATTAAATAGGAGATGAAATCATGTTAAAAGATAAAACCATAGTTCTTGGAGTTACAGGAGGAATTGCTGTATATAAAGCAGCAGATCTTGTTAGTAAACTAAAGAAAAGGGGAGCTAAGGTAGAAGTTATCATGACGAATGCTGCTACTGAATTTGTTACACCTTTGACTTTTCAGACCATGTCAGAAAACATTGTTCATACTAAAATGTTTAATAAATTAGATCGTATTGATGTAGAACATATATCTTTAGCTCAAAAAGGAGATGTTATGTTAATAGCACCAGCAACTGCTGATATCATAGGTAAAATTGCTAATGGTATTGCAGATGATTTATTGACAACAGTAGTTATGGCATCTAATAAAAAAATAATATTTGCCCCTGCTATGAATACAAAAATGTATGAAAACCCTATTGTTCAAGAAAATATAGAAAAATTGAAAAAAATAGGATATGAGTTCATCTCTCCAGGATCAGGAAGGCTTGCCTGTGGAGATTATGGATCTGGTAAAATGGCTGAACCTGAAGATATTGTTGACTATTTAGATAAATCTTTTATATCAAAGGACCTATTGAATAAGGATATTGTAATTACTGCAGGTCCAACTAAGGAGGCTATTGATCCTGTTAGATATATGAGTAACAATTCTAGCGGTAAAATGGGCTATGCTTTGGCTCAAAATGCAATAAATAGAGGTGCTAATGTAACATTAATAAGTGGTCCAACATCACTTAATCCTCCTAATGGAGTTAATTTTATAAGCATTGAGACTACAGAGGATATGCTAAAAGCTGTATCAAAATCATTTGATAAATGTGATGTTTTGATAAAAGCCGCAGCTCCTGCCGATTATAGACCGGAAAAGTTTTCACCTATAAAAATAAAAAAGTCAGGAGAAAATAAAGATGGACTTACTATAAAATATATTAAAAATCCTGATATTGCAGCTTATTTTGGAGAAAAGAAAAAGCATCAAGTAATGGTAGGATTTGCTGCAGAAACAAATAACCTTTATGAATATTCAATGGGGAAAATAGTTAAAAAAAATCTTGATTTTATTGTAGCTAATGATGTAAGTAAAGAAGGTGCAGGATTTAGCGTGGATACAAATATAGTAAGTATAATAGATAAAAATGGAGATAAAAAAGACTATCCTATGATGAATAAAAAGGAAGTTGCAAAGATTATTTTAGATAAGGTAAAATATATATTAAAGATAAAAGCTAGATTATAATCTAGCTTTTGAATTTATGCACAATAAGGAATGATAGATTTGACTATAAAGTTTGCGCAGATAATAGTGGATAATAAGAGTTCAAAAGTAGACAAACCCTTTACCTATATACTTGATGGTGAATTTAAATTATGGGTTAAACCGGGTATGAGGGTTGTTGTTCCTTTTGGTAGAGGAAATAAACCTATAAAAGGTATTGTTATAGATGTATTAGATTCTTTTAATAGTTCTTATAAATTGAAGAAGGTAATAGATGTATTGGATGAAAAGCCCTTAATTTCTAAAGAACTTATAGAATTAAGTTCTTGGATTAAAGATGAGTATCTATCAACTCATAGGGATAGTTTAAGATTGATCTTACCTCCAGGAGATTTTAAAGAAATAAATACATTTGTAGAATTAATAGATTTTGAAGCAAATGAAGAAATGGATAAAGATGAATATAAAGTTTTAATATATTTAAGAAAAAGAGGAAAAGTCTTATTAGATAAGTTAAAAATGGATTTAAAGATAGCTAATATGTCTAAAATATTGAACAACTTAGAAAAACAAAAAATAATAAATATAGAAATAGATATAAAAACTAGCATAGAAAAAAAGTATGAAAGATGGATAAAGCTAAAGAAAACAAATAAAAGTTTAGAAGAACTTTATGAAATTGTTGGAAATAGAGCTAAAAAGCAAAGAAAGATAATTGAATTTATATATTATAAAGAGGATATTTCTTTTAAGGAAGTATCTGAAACTTTAAATACAACTTTAGATACAGTTAGAGCTGTAGAAGATAAAGGACTAATAAAAATCTATGATAGACCGGTAAATAGAGATCCTATAAAATCTCATATTGAAGAATATAAAAAACACAAATTATCTAAAAAACAAGAAATTATCTTTAAAGAAATTTCTAGTTGTTTTTTTCAAAAAGATAAAAAGAATAAGTTTTTAATTAGAGGGATTACTGGAAGTGGTAAAACTGAAATTTATTTACAATTAGTTGAAGAAATGATAAAACAGGAAAAACAATCAATTGTATTAGTTCCAGAAATTTCTCTAACTCCTCAAACAATAGACAGATTTGTAGGGCGCTTTGGAGAATTAGTTGCTGTATTTCATAGCAAGTTATCCTATGGAGAAAGATTCGATGAATGGAGAAAGATAAAAGAAGGAAAAGTAAAAGTAGTTGTAGGTGCTAGGTCTGCAATATTTGCCCCTTTTACTAATTTAGGGTTAATAATAATTGATGAAGAGCATGAAACTAGCTATAAATCTTCTCAGAATCCTAAATACAATACTATAGAAGTTGCTTCTAAAAGAGTAGATATAGAAAATGCTGTCTTGGTTTTGGGTTCAGCTACTCCTTCATTAGAATCATATCATAATTCATTAAATGGAAATTATGGACTTTTAGAGCTAGATGAAAGGGTAAATAATTACTTATTACCAGAGGTAGATGTAGTAGATATGAGGGATGAGTTGAATAATGGTAATAAATCAATGTTTAGCCAAACCTTAGAAGATTCTATTAGGGAAAACCTTGAAAAAGGAAGACAAACTATCTTGTTTTTAAATAGGAGAGGTTTTTCCACATTTGTTTCTTGTAGGAAATGTGGTTATGTTGTAAAATGTGATAGTTGTGATATTTCTATGACCTATCACAAACATATAAATAAACTGAGATGTCATTATTGTGGGCTAACAGTAAATCCACCTAGTATTTGCCCTGTCTGTAAAAGCAAATATATTAAATATTTTGGTGTTGGAACAGAACAGGTAGAAGACTATACAAGGGAACTTTTTCCTCAAGCTCGAATAGCTAGAATGGATATGGATACTACTAGTAAAAAAGGAAGTTATGAAAGAATCCTAAATAGGATGAAAAATGAAGAAATAGATATCTTAGTAGGTACTCAAATGATTTCTAAGGGACTAGATTTTAAAAATGTTACTTTAGTAGGAGTAATAGCTGCAGATGTGGCACTGAATTTACCTGATTTTAGGTCTGCAGAGAGGACATTTCAATTGATTACTCAAGTGGCTGGTAGGGCAGGAAGAGGAGAATTATCTGGTGATGTAATAGTTCAAACTTATGATCCAAGTCATTATAGTATAGAACTATCAAAGTCACATGATTATAAAGGTTTTTATGAATCAGAAATAAATCTTAGGAAAGAGTTTATGTATCCTCCTTTTTATGAAATGATAAGTATAGTTATATCTGGTGAAGAAAATATAAAAATAGAGGAAGTTTCTTATAAGATATATAAACTTTTGTTAGACAATAGCTTTTGGATAAATGAATCCAATAAAAGAAACCTTATAATAGGTCCTTACCCTGCACCATTAGAAAAAATAAAAAATAATTATAGATGGCAAATTATCTTGAAATCTAAAAAAGAAGACATCAATAGTTTTAAAAATCTTTTAAAAAGGGTATTAATAGATAATGAATTCAATTTAAAAATTAAGAATGTTAAGATTAGTATTGATATTAATCCAAATTCTATATTATAGGAGGTAATAAAATGGCATTAAGAAAGGTGAGAGTATCTGATGATCCTATACTTAGAAAGAAATCTAAGGAAATAACAAATATAACAGATAGAATAAAGATACTTTTAGATGACATGGTAGATACAATGAATAAAGAAGAGGGAGTAGGTCTTGCAGCTCCGCAAATAGGTGTGTTGAGAAGGGCAGTAGTTATAGATATAGGAAGAGGTCCTATAAAAATTATCAATCCTGAGATAATTGAAACTAAGGGTGAAGAAATAGATGTAGAGGGATGTTTGTCTGTACCAGGTAGGTCAGGAACAGTGAAAAGACCTGAATATGTTAAACTTAAGTATATAGATATCAATGGGGATGAAAAGATAATAGAAGGAAAAGGACTTATGGCTAGAGCCATTTGTCATGAAGTAGATCATTTAGAAGGAATTTTGTATACTGATAAAATGATTGAAGAAGTTGAATTAGTAGAGGAAGATGAGAATGAAGGATAATACGAGAATAGTTTTTATGGGTACACCAGATTTTGCAGTTCCTAGTCTTAAATCTCTATATGATAGCGAATATTCGATTGAGTTAGTAATTACTCAAAAGGATAGAAGAAGAGGTAGAGGAAAAAAAGTAAAATATACTCCAGTTAAAGAAAGTGCATTGGAATTAGATTTAGAAGTTTATCAGCCAGAAAATATAAATAGCAAGGAATCTATAGAAAAGATAAAAGAAATAAATCCAGATTTTATAGTAGTAGTTGCTTATGGACAGATATTAAAAAGTGAGATATTAGATATCCCTAAATATGGTTCTTATAATGTACATGGTTCTTTGTTACCTAAATATAGGGGTGCTGCGCCCATAAATTGGGCTATAATAAATGGAGAAAAAGAAACAGGAGTAACAATTATGGAAATGGAAGAAGGACTAGATACTGGAGACATGATTATTTCTGATTCTATAGATATTAATATAGAGGATGATACAAGAACTATTCATGATAAATTATCAACATTAGGAGGAAAATTGATTGTTAAATCCCTAAAAGATATAAAAGAGGGTAAAGCAACTAAATGTCCTCAAGATAATGAGTTATCAAATTATGCATCTATGTTAACTAAAGAAATGGGAGAAATAGATTGGAATTTATCTGGTGAGAAGATTGTAAACTTAGTAAGGGGATTAAAACCTTGGCCATCTGCATATACAAATTATAAAGATGATACTATTAAGATTCATAAAGCAAAGTTGACCTCTCAAGATAAAAATGGAGAAAGTGGTAAGATAATTAAAGTAGATAATGATGGTATATATGTAAATACATTAGATAAGATTGTTATCATAGAAGAATTACAATTTCCAGGTAAAAAGAAATTGAAAACATCTGAATATTTAAAAGGAAATTCTATAGAAATAGGAATTATTTTGGGACAAAACAAAGGAGACTAGACAAAAGGGTTAGCTCCCTTTTTTTCTTAATAAAAAAGAGGTGTAAATATGGAAAAAACAGAAAGAGAAATTAGCTTTAGTATATTGGATGAGATTTATAATAATGATGGTTATTCTAATATAGTAATTAATAGCTATTTAAAAGATGAAACTGATAAGAGAAAGGAAAATTTAGTTAGACAGATTGTATATGGAGTATTAGAAAATAATATATATATAGATTATGTAATATCTAAGGCTTCAAATATAAAAATGAAAAAGATCCATCCTAATATATTAATTATTCTTAGAATGGGAATCTATCAGCTCTTATTTATGGATAATGTACCTAGTAGGGCAGCAATAAATGAAAATGTAAATTTAGTTAAAAAGCATGGTCATCGTGGTAGTGTTGGATTTGTAAATGGAGTTCTTAGAAATATAGATAGAAATAGAGAGAAATTTATGGTTATAGATGAGAAAAATCATGTTACTAGGATTTCTATTCAGTATTCGCATCCTAAGTGGATGGTAAAAAGATGGATAGATGAACACGGTGTTGAATTTACTGAGAAATTATGTGAAAAAAATAATGAAACCCCTAAAATGAATATAAGAGTAAACAACTTAAAAACTAGTAAAAATAAATTAAAATTATCTCTTAGGGATAAGGGATTTATTGTAGAAGAGGGCAAATATGGTGTAGATTCTTTAATAATAGATAATCCTTCTAAAATAAATGAACTTGATGAATTTAAAAAGGGAGACTTTATTATACAAGATGAAAGTAGTTCTTTAGTAGGGCAGATTATGGATCCAAAACCGGGAAGTACAATAATAGATCTTTGTAGTGCACCAGGAGGCAAGTCTACACATTTAGCAGAAAAGATGAATAATACTGGAAAAGTTATAGCTAAAGATATCCATGAGCATAAAATTAAATTAATAGATGAAAATGCTAGTAGGTTGGGAATTGATATTATAGAAGCAAAAATTTCAGATGCATTAAAAATAGATGATTCTTTGATAGATAAAGGAGATTATGTCTTAGTGGATGCTCCTTGTTCTGGATTGGGTTTAATTAGGAGAAAGCCAGAGATTAAGATAAATAAAAAAGAAAAAGATATTGAGAATTTATCAAAACTTCAAATAAAAATTTTAAATAATGCTAAAAATTATGTAAAAATAGGCGGAATTTTACTTTATAGTACTTGTACTATAGAAAGACAAGAAAATATAGATTTAATTCAGAGATTTTTAAAGGAAAATCCTAATTTTAAGCTTGTAAATATAAAGGACAAAATAAAGGAAACAGATAATTTAGATACATTAGAAAAAGGATACCTACAATTATATCCGCATATACACAATACAGACGGCTTTTTTATTAGCAAGATGGTTAAAGAAAAATAGATATATATACTATAATTATGTATAATAGTATAATGAAATAATATTGAGGTGGTTTTTTGAATAATTTAGAGCTAAATAGTATGACTTTATTAGAATTAAAGGATTTTTTTATATCTATAAATGAAAAAGGATTTAGAGGTGAACAAGTATTTAATTATTTTCATATTAATAAAAGATTAGATATAGAAGAATTAAATGTTTTGCCATTAAAGTTAAGAAATGAATTAATTGAAATTACAAAGGTTAATAAAATTAAAATGTTTGAGAAGTTTTCTTCTGAAATAGATGATACAAATAAATATCTTTTTCTTTTAGAAGACGGTAATATTGTAGAATCTGTTGCAATGAAATATAAACATGGTACAACAGTCTGTATATCGACTCAGGTAGGTTGCAAAATGGGATGTGCCTTTTGTGCATCAACTAAGGAGGGGTTAATTAGAAATTTAAGTCCAGCAGAGATGTTGAATCAAATATATATGATAGAGAAGGATTTAAATCTAGAGATTTCTAATATAGTTTTAATGGGAAGTGGTGAACCCTTAGATAATTACGACAATACATTAAAATTTTTAAAAATTATACACCATGAAAAAGGTCACAACATAAGTTATAGAAATATTACATTGTCTACATGTGGAATTGTACCTAGAATTTATGATTTAGCTAAAGAAAACATACCGATTACTTTATCTATATCCTTGCACTCGGCATTTGATGAAAGTAGAAAGAAGATAATGCCTATTAGCAATAAATACTCTATAAAAGATATAATAGAAGCTTGCAGATATTATGAAAAAGAAACTAAAAGAAGAATAACTTTCGAATATACTTTAATAGAGAATGTAAACGATAAGATTGAGGATGTTAGGGAGCTTTCTATAATTCTAAGAGATTTAAATGCACATGTTAACTTGATTCCATTAAATCCAATTAAGGAATACAGTAAAGAAAGACCTAGTAAATCTAACATAGAAAGATTTAAAGATGAGATGACTAAATATAATATTCCTGTTACAATAAGAAGAGAAATGGGAAGCGATATTAGTGCATCCTGTGGACAACTTAGGAGATCTATAATAAATAAAAGTTGATTTTAGATGAGGTGGTATAATGCTTAGTGGTGCAGTTTCAGATATAGGCAAAAATAGGAAGAAAAATCAAGATGCATATTATATGTCATCAGACAGTGATTTTCCTTTATATCTTGTTGCTGATGGTATGGGAGGCCATAGATCAGGAGAAGTTGCTAGTTCTATGGCTATGGAGATAATAAAAAATGAATTTTTAATATCTAAAGATAATTTGGTTAATGATAAAAATATTTTAAAAACAATTAAAGAATCTATAGAAAAGGCAAATACAAAGATATACTTAAAATCTATTAGTAGTGAAAGATATAATGGAATGGGGACAACTATGATATTAGGATACATATTTAATGGTAAAATCTTTATTGGACATGTTGGAGACAGCAGAGCATACTTGATAAGGAATGAAGAAATTCACCAGATTACTGAAGATCATTCATATGTAAATGAACTTTTGAAATTAGGAAGTATAACTATTGAAGAGGCTAAAATTCATCCTAAAAGAAATTTAATAACAAGGGCTGTAGGTTCAAGTAGTAAAATAAGAATGGATTTAATAGTAAAAGAATATGAAAAAGAAGATATTTTACTACTATGCAGTGATGGTCTCTTTAACATGTTAAAAGAAAGAGAAATATATGAAGTTTTTAATAGTGAAGAAGATATACAAAAGTCCTGTGAAAGATTAGTTGCTAAGGCTAATCAAAAAGGTGGACTAGACAATATTACTTTAGTATCTATTAAAATTAATTAGATGAGGTGAAGATATGATAGGCAAGATATTAGGCGGAAGATATGAAATAATAGAACAAATTGGTGGAGGAGGTATGGCCTTAGTATATAAAGCTAAGTGTAAACTCCTAGATAGATTTGTAGCTGTAAAGGTTTTAAAAGATGAGTTTGTAAATGATGAAGAATTTGTTAGGAAATTCAGAAGGGAATCTCAGGCAGCAGCAAGCTTATCACATCCAAAGATAGTTAATATTTATGATGTTGGTGTTGAAGAAGATGAAGGGAAAAATATTCATTATATAGTTATGGAGTATATTAAAGGTAAAACACTAAAAGAACTTATAAATGAACAGGGAAAATTATCTATAAATGATACATTAGATTATTCAATGCAAATAGCTGATGCTCTTGAAGATGCACATAAAAATGGAATAGTACACAGGGACATAAAACCTCATAATATTATGATTACTGAAGATGGCAGGGTTAAGGTTACTGATTTTGGTATAGCTAGAGCAGCTACAAGCTCTACAGTAACTACAAGATCTGATGTATTAGGTTCTGTACATTATTTTTCTCCAGAACAAGCTAGAGGGGGATATACTGATGAGAGATCAGATATATATTCTTTAGGTATAGTTATGTATGAAATGATTACAGGAAAATTACCCTATGAAGGAGAGAGTCCTATAACTGTTGCACTTAAACATGTCCAGGAAGAAATTGTATCACCAAGAAAGATAAATGAAGATATGCCATTAGGATTAGAAAAGATTATTTTAAAAGCAGTAGAAAAAAGACAAGTAGATAGGTATAAGAATATTACTGATATGATAAGGGATTTAAAGGCTATAAAATTAAATGGAAGCTTAAATTCCATGGAAGATACAAGTAACTTTGATTCCCATACAAAAATAATTCCAGCGGTAGAAATAGAGGATGATAATATGACAAAAAAACCAAAGAAAAGAAAGAGAAAAAAAGGCAGTGGAGGAAATAAAGAGATATTTTTAGGGATAATATTAGCCTTTTTATTGGTTGCAACTACTTATATAGGTGTGTTTAGGTTAAAGGATTTTTTTGCTAACGAAGAAATTTTAGTACCAACATTACTTGGATTACAAGAAGAAGAAGCTAAGGAAAAAACAATAGAAAAAGGATTAGAATTTAATGTAATAGATAGGGTCAACAATGAAAAATATAAACCAGGAGAAGTAATTTCCCAAAGTGTAGACCCTGATTTTAAAGTTAAAAAAGGATATAAAATAGATGTTGTAATAAATAAAGGGGAAAGTTTAGTTAAACTTCCAAATTTCGCAAACTCAAGTTTTTCTGATGCAGAAAAGGAAATTGACAGTTTAGGATTAAAGCTAGGTTCCAGTAACTATGAAAATTCAGATTCTATTCCTGTAGACTTTATAATTGAACAATATCCTAAAGCTGGTGAATTAGTGAAACCAAATACAAGGGTAAATTTTACAATTAGTAAAGGTGAAGAAATTACCCATGTAATAATGGAAGACTTAGTAGGAATGAACATAGAAAAGGCTAAATCCAAGCTTAAGTCTATGAAATTAGAAGTGGGTCAGGTAAAACCAGAGCCAAATGATAAAGTAAAAAAAGATATAGTTACTTGGCAAAGTTATGAAGCAGGAAATGAATTAGAATCTAAAACAGCAGTAGATTTATATGTTAGCAGTGGTCCAGATAAAGCTGAAGAAGACAATAAAGCAGAAAAACCAAAAGAAGATACTAATTCAGCAGAAGGACCTATAACAATTATTACACCTTTACAGGATCAAGGGGAGACTGTAATTAAAATTAATAGAATACAAGATGGTACTGAAAAGGAAGTTTATAAAAAAACTCATAATTCTGATGATGGTGAGGTTGTTATAACTCTTAAAGGAAAAGTAGGTTCTCAATTTGATATTTATTATAATAATGTATATAAGACAACAATGACTAAAGAAAATTAGGAGATGTTATATGATAAATGGAATAATTATAAAAGGCATAGGTGGATTTTATTATGTTAAGACCTTAGATGGTGTTATAGAGTGTAGAGCTAGAGGTAACTTTAGGGAAGAAAATATTACCCCCTTAATAGGCGATAATGTCAGAATTAGAATAAGTAGTGAAGACAATACAGGTTATATTGAAGAAATTTATAAAAGAAAGACTCAATTATTAAGACCTGCAGTAGCTAATGTGACTCAGGCTATAATAGTTATGAGTATAAAAGATCCTAAAATTAATGATTGGCTTTTAGACAGGTTTATAGTTATGGCTGAAAGTGTAAATTTAGATATTATCATTTGTATAAATAAAAGTGATTTGGATTTAAATAAATCTTTGGAAATAAAAAGAAAATATGAAGATATAGGATATAAAGTTTTAACTACAAGTATTAAAGATGACTCAAGCATAGAAGGATTAGAAGAACTTTTAGAAAACAATACTTCTGTATTTGCAGGTCCTTCTGGAGTTGGTAAATCTTCTTTACTAAATTTAATAAATCCAAAATACAAATTAGAGACTGCTAGCATAAGTAACAAAAGTAAAAGAGGTAAACATACTACTAGACATACTGAATTATTATATTTAAAAGAAGATTCCTATGTATTAGATTCTCCAGGCTTTAGTTCTTTAGACATTAAGTTTATAAAAGATGAGAAAGAACTTCAAGATTACTTTCTAGAAATTAGACACTATGGAGAAAAGTGTAAGTTTTTAAATTGTTTACATCTAAACGAGCCTGGTTGTGAGGTGAAAAAACAAGTAGAAATGGATAATATATCAGAGGAAAGATATGAAAATTATTTATCCTTTTTAGAAGAAATAAGGAAAAACAGGAGGTATTAATATGGTAAAGATAGCCCCTTCACTACTTTCAGCAGATTTTGCTAATTTAAGTGAAGAAATAAAAAAACTTGAAAAGGGAGGAGCCGACTATATTCATCTAGATGTTATGGATGGAATATATGTACCTAATATCACTTTTGGACCTCCAGTTATAAAGAAAATAAGAAAGGTTACAAAAATACCATTTGATGTTCATTTGATGATAGATAGGCCTGAAAGGTATATAAAGGATTTTGTAGATGCAGGAGCAGACTTAATTACAGTGCATGAAGAATCTACAATTCATTTACACAGAACTATACAAGAAATTAAATCACATAATGTTAAAGCAGGAGTATCTTTAAATCCTGCTACTCCTCTGGAGAATATTGAGTATATATTAGAAGATGTAGATTTAATTCTTATTATGACTGTGAACCCTGGATTTGGAGGACAATCATTTATTCCAGCAATGGAAGAAAAAATAAGAAAATTAAAAGAAATTATAGACAAAAAGAATTTAGATATAATTTTACAAGTTGATGGTGGAGTAAAACTTGAGAATGCAAAAAAACTAATAGACTTAGGAGCGGAACTTTTAGTCGTTGGGTCAGGAATATTTGGAGCAGATGATGTAGTAGATAGGATAAAAGAATTTAAAAATTTGTAAATATAAACATATATGTTATAATTAAACTGTTGTAATCAAAATAATTAAATAATTTATCACTGGGGGAGCTTTAAGGCTGAGAATGTGTATACATAACCCTTAGACCTGAACTAGATAATACTAGCGTAGGGAAGTGTGTATTGCCTTTGAATACCCATTACCTACGCGAGTAATGGGTTATTAATTTAAAGGAGGAGTTTTTAATGGAAAAGTGGAGTACAAAGATGTTAGTTGAAGCAGGACTCATGTTAGCTTTATCGATGATCTTAAGTAAAATCAAGATATTTCAAGCACCACAAGGTGGATCTGTTACTGCTGGGAGCATGATACCTATATTGTTATTTGCTCTTAGATGGGGCGTAGGACCTGGTATACTAACAGGTATTAGCTTTGGTGTATTGAAACTTTTGTTAGGAGGATGGGTATTTTCTCCTGTTCAAGCAATATTAGAATATCCTATTGCTTTTGGATTTTTAGGATTAGCTGGAATCTTTTTTAATTCTATAGATTTTAATTCAAATGATAAGTTAAATTTAAGTGCTTATGCTAAGATAATTTTTTCTATATTTTTAGCTATTGGAGGAAGATTTCTATGTCACTTTTTAGCTGGAGTAATCTTTTTTGGTGAATATGCAGGATCACAAAATCCTTGGATTTATTCAGCTATATATCAATCAAGCTATTTAGTGCCTGAATTTATTGTTTCTGCAATTATATTGTCTTTATTGTGGAAGCCTTTAAGGAGAGTAGGAAAATAATAAGAATGGATGATTATATGAATGCTTTAGTTATAGCTAATGGTGATATAAAAAATTACGATATTTTAAAGTCTGTAATTAAAGATGTAGATTTTATTTTATGTGTTGATGGAGGCGTTGATCATATATTAAAAATAAATCATAAGCCTCATATGGTATTTGGTGATTTGGATTCTATTAGTGAAGAAGGATTAAGTTTTATAAAGAAAGAAAACATAGCTATTGAAAGATTTCCTTCAATAAAAGATTCAACAGATACTGAACTAGGAATAGATTATTTAGTATCTCAGGGATATAAAGAAATTACATTAATGGGAGTTACAGGATCTAGACAAGACCATACATTGGCAAATATATTTTTATTAGACTATTTATTAGAAAAAAACATAAAGGGTAAAATTGTAGATAATAACAATATAATTTATTTATCAGATAATTATTTAAAATTAAAAAAAACAAAAGGATATTATCTTTCTATAATTCCAATAGATTTGGCTGGAGTTAGGATAAGCTTAGATGGATTTTTTTATAATTTACAAAGCAAGTATATTCCCTTTGGATCTACACTTGGAGTTAGTAATGAAATTATAGAAGATTATGGTGAGATTAAAATAGAAGAGGGAAAGGCATTGATTTTTCAATCAAAAGATTAAAGCTTAGGATATTTATCCTAAGCTTTTTTGTAACTATTTTATTTGTTTTTCATAATATGTATTAAAGGAGAAACAGGAGGTTATATTTTGAAAAGATTTTATTATAGATATCTTTATAAATCAAAAAAAATCATAGGAATAGCAATGGCTATAATAGGGTTTTTAATTGTTGTAAAATTTATACCTGTAGAACTTATACTTTTTTTAATAGGAATTGCGCTTTTAATTATGGCAGGATTAATATTAAAAATAAAATAAGGCTTACCATGGTTTTGAATTAATGGTAGCCTTATTTTTGTTTTTTTGTTATTTTAAACTATAGTGCCCTTTCAACATATCCAGATCTTAAACATCTAGTACATACGTTGATTCTTTTAGTTGAACCGTTAACTACTGCCTTTACTGATCTAAGATTAGGGGACCAACTTCTTGAATTTTTTCTATTTGAGAAGGAAACTTTGTTACCGAAAACTTTTCCCTTGCCACATACTGCACAAACTTTAGCCATGAAAAACACCTCCTTAGCTTACTGCTATGAATATATAAATTAAAATTTCATTAATAGCATATTACATTCTACCACAAGTTTTAATAAAAAAGCAATTAAAATATATTTTAATATTAATAAAATACTAGTATTTAGTTGAACTATTATATTTTTTAAGGTAAAATGAATATGTGATATATCTAAAATAAGGAGGCGATGAAGTATGCCAGCCAAAGAAACTAATAAATATGGTTTAATTAGTATAGATAATAATGTTATAGCTAGACTAGCAGGTATATCTGCTATGGAGAGTTATGGTATAGTAGGTATGGCTTCTAAAGACGCTACAGATGGGTTATTTCAGCTTTTGAAATGGGACCATTTAACTAAAGGTATAAAAGTATATTCCAAAGATAATACATTAACTATTGATTTACATGTTATATTAGAATATGGCATTAAGATATCCGTAGTGGCTAAAAATATAATGGATAGGGTTAAGTTTAATGTTGAAAATTTAACAGGAATGACAGTAGATAAAATAAATGTATATGTAGAAGGAATAAGAGTTGAAAAGTAGTTTGAGGAGGTACTATAATTGATAATAGAAAATCTAGATGGAGCTATGCTTAAAAAAGCACTAATGGGTGCAGCAAAGCTCCTTGAAGATAATAAGGAGGAAGTAAACTCCTTAAATGTTTTTCCTGTTCCAGACGGTGATACAGGTACAAATATGTCCCTGACGGTAAATTCAGCAATTAAACAAGGAATTAAGCAAAAAAATGAAAGTGTATCCCAAATAGCATTAGCTACTTCAAATGGTTCGTTGATGGGAGCAAGAGGTAATTCAGGTGTTATATTATCTCAGCTTTTTAGAGGCTTTTCTGATGGCTTAAACAACAAAGATACAGTAGATATAGAAACTTTATCTTATGCCTTTAAAAAGGCAGCTGATACTGCATATAAGGCAGTAATGAAACCTACAGAAGGAACAATTTTAACAGTTGCAAGGGAATGTGGAGAATATGCAGTAGCCAATTATTCTAAGGAAGAGGATATTTTAGTATTTTTCAAAAAAATAATAAATCATGGAGATATTATTCTTTCTAAAACTCCTGACATGCTTCCTGTTTTAAAACAGGCAGGAGTAGTTGATGCTGGAGGAAAGGGTTTAATGTATGTTCTAAAGGGAGCATATAATTCTTTAGCAAGTGAGGAAGATGTTTTTCTATCTGTTGAATCAAAAGTTGAAGAAAGAAAAGAAACTCATGATATAGATAATAGTGATATAGAATTTGCTTATTGCACAGAATTTATTATAAATACTGATTACAAGGGAATTGATAGTTTACGAGAAGAATTTTCAGTGGATGCAGATTCTCTTATGGTAGTAGGTGGAGAAGGATTGATTAAAGTTCATGTTCATACTAATAATCCTGGATCAATTCTTGAGAAATCTCTGAAATTAGGAGAACTATCAGATATAAAAATAGATAATATGAGGTATCAACATGAAGAAGTTTTATTAAAAACAGAATTAGAAGATTTAAGAAATAATAAAAATAGTGAAAAAGAAAATAAAATAGACAAAAAATATTCTTTCATTGCTATTTCTACAGGAGAAGGAATTGATGAAATATTTAAAGATTTAAATGTTGACGTTTTGGTATCAGGTGGGCAAACTATGAACCCAAGTACTGAAGATATTCTCAATGCTATTGATAGTACTACTGGGGAATATGTATTTATACTACCTAACAATAGTAATATTATTTTAGCTGCAGAACAATCTAAGGAGCTTAGTTCTAGAAATATTATAGTTATACCTACTAAGACGATTCCCCAGGGAATATCAGCTCTAATATCATTTGATGAGGAAGCTTCAGAAGAAGAAAATAAAAACAATATGATAGAGACTATTTCATATGTTAAAACAGGTCAAGTTACTTATTCTGTAAGAGATACTGAATACAATAGTACTCATATAGAAAAGGATGATATAATAGGTCTATCTGAAGGAGACATTACATCAAGTGGAAAAGAAATAAATAAAGTTGCAGAAGAACTTTTAGAAGGAATGATAGATGAAGATATTTCTTTAATTACAATTCTTTATGGAAAGGATCTATCTGAAGATATGGCAAAAGAATTAGAAGAAGAAATATCTAATAAATATGATGATATAGATGTAGAACTTATATATGGTGGTCAGCCATTATACTATTACATTTTTTCTTTGGAATAAGACACCCTACCTTAGGTAGGGTTTTTTTACATACTATTGTTTTGGAGGATTACAAATGAAATCATTAGAAAAAAGCATACAATATATTAGGGGGGTAGGACCTAAAAAAGCTTCCCGACTAAAGAAGTTAAATATTTCAACTTTAGAGGACATGATTTACTTTATACCTAGGGAATATGAAGATAAGTCTAAATTTAAGACTTTAAGAGAATGCACAATAGGAGAAAAAGCTAGTTTGAAAGTTGAAGTATTGGGTCGGGGTAATGTTATAAGACCTAGGAGGAATTTGTCTATTTTAAAAATTTCTGTTAAAGATTCATCTCAAAATGGATATCTTGTATGGTTTAATCAAGAATACTTGAAAAATAGATTTCCTGTGGGTAAAGAAATGGTTGTAAATGGGAAAGTAAATAGAAATGGGATGGAACTTCAGATTATGAATCCTGTTTTTGAAGAAGTAGGAGTTATGAATAAAGTAGGTACAATAAGACCTCTATATTCTTTAACAAAGGGTATAACTAATAATGAAATTATAAGAATAATTCAAGATATAATAAAAAATAATTTAGATGGAATTGGAGAATTTGTACCCTTAGATATAATAAAAAAATATAATCTAGTATCTATTAAAAAAGCAATAAAAAGCATTCATTTTCCTGAAAATGAAACTATATTAGAAAATTCTAGAAAAACTCTTGCTTTTAATGAACTTTTAATATTGCAATTAGGACTTTTTTCTCTTAAGAATAAAAGATTTAGTGAAATAGATGGTGTACAATTTAAAAAGACACCAAAGCTAGAGGAGTTTGTTGAAAAATTACCATTTACACTTACAAATGCCCAAAGAAGAGTTTTGGAAGAAATAGAAATAGATATGGAAAATGAAACTCAAATGAACAGATTGATTCAAGGAGATGTTGGATCAGGTAAAACCATAGTAGCAGTTTTAGCTATGTATAAGGCAGTGTTATCAGGCTATCAAAGTGTGATGATGGCACCAACAGAAATTCTTGCATATCAACATTTCGAATCTTTACATAGCTACTTTAATGATTATAATATTAAGTGTGAGCTTTTAGTAGGAAGTATAAGCAAGAAAAGAAAAGAAGAAATTCTAAAGGATTTAAAAGAAGGGAAAATAGATATTTTAATAGGAACTCATGCTGTTATACAAGATGGTGTTGAGTTTAATAATCTAGGGCTTGCTATTACAGATGAGCAACATAGATTTGGTGTAAAACAAAGAGCTAGTCTATCTCAAAAGGGTAAAAGCCCTGATACTATAGTTATGACTGCTACACCTATTCCTAGGACTTTAGCCCTTATACTGTATGGTGATTTAGATATTTCTATAATAGATGAGTTGCCCCCAGGAAGGAAGAAGATAGAGACCTATGCAGTAGGTTCTAATATGATAGATAGAATGAATAAATTTGTAAGAAAACAAATACTAGAAGGTAGGCAAGCTTATATTGTTTCTCCCTTAATCGAAGAGAGTGAGACTTTGAAAGTTAAATCAGCAGAAGAAATATATGAAAGATTAAAAGACGATATATTTAAAGAATTCAATGTAGCTCTTTTACATGGTAAGATGAATTCCAAAGAAAAAGACAAAATAATGGCTGATTTTAAAAATAATAAGGTCCAAATATTAATATCTACAACAGTAATAGAAGTAGGGGTAAATGTGCCAAATGCTAATATAATTGCTATATATAATGCTGAAAGATTTGGTCTAGCTCAATTACATCAGTTAAGAGGACGAGTTGGTAGAGGAGAATACCAATCTTATTGCATACTAGTAAATGAAAGCAATGGTAAGATTGCCAGGGAAAGAATGAGGATTCTGCAAAAATCTAATGATGGTTTTGAAATATCTGAAAAGGATTTAGAACTTAGAGGGCCTGGAGAATTCTTTGGTACAAAACAACATGGTATTCCAGAGTTAAAGATTGCTAATTTAATAAATGATATGTCCATATTAAAAGTTGTGCAAAAGGAAGCAAGGGAGATTTTAAAAGTAGATCCTGAACTAAGATTAGATAAGCATAAAAAATTAAGAGAAAAAATAGAAAAGATGTTTAAAACTCAAATTGAAGATTTAACATTTAATTGATTTTTATTTTGAAGAATTTATGTTAGAATAATACTATGTTAGTTTTAGGAGGTTAAATTGTGAGGGTAATTTCAGGAATAAGTAAAGGACATAGATTAAAAGGACCTAAAGGTAGTAAGGTAAGACCTACAGAAGACAGAATTAAGGAATCATTGTTTAATATACTAGGACATATAGATAGAAATGCTGTTGTTTTAGATGCTTTTGCAGGTTCTGGTTCCATTGGAATAGAATTTTTGAGTAGAGGAGCAAAAGAATCATATTTTATAGACAATTATTATGATAGTATATCTACTATAAAGGAAAATCTAGAACATACAAAATTAATAGATAGAGCTAATGTAATTAAATCTGATATATTTGTGATGTTAAAAGGCTTTAATAAAAAAGATTTTGGATTTGACTATATATATTTAGATCCTCCTTTTAATCAAGAAGGACTAGTTCCCAAACTACTAGAAGCTATATACAAAGACAATGTTTTAAATAAGGATGGTCTTATAATAGTAGAACATGAAAAAGATTTAGAACTAGAAGATAATATATATAATTTTGAAAAAGTAGATTATAGAAAATATGGGAGTAAATCATTAACATTTTATAAAAACAAAAATAAAGAAAAAAGGTGATATAAATGAGGGCAGTTTATCCAGGAAGTTTTGACCCAGTAACTTATGGTCATTTAGACATAATAAAAAGAATATCTAAAAAGGTAGATTACTTAATAGTAGCAGTTTTAAATAATCATTCTAAAAAAAGTGTTTTTTCCTTAGAAGAGAGAATGAACTTTTTAAAAGAAGTAACTAAGGATATAAAGAATATTGAAATAGATTGTTTTGAAGGACTTTTAACTGATTATGCTGATAAAAAAGATTGTACTACTATGGTTAGGGGATTAAGAGCTGTTTCTGATTTTGAATATGAAATGCAGATGGCCTTAGTTAATAAAAAAATAAATGATGACATTGAAACTTTGTTTATGGCATCTAGTACTAAATATGGTTACTTAAGCTCTAGTATAGTTAAAGAAATTGCTATGTTAGGCGGGGATATTTCTTGTTTTGTTCCACCAATAGTAGAAGATGCATTAAAAAATAAATATAAGGAGGAATAGGAAATCATGGAAGTGCTAAAATTAATAGATGAGATTGAGGATGTAATTGAGGCAGGGACTAATGTACCTTTTTCAGGGAAGACCATGATAGCTACAGAAGAAATCTTAGAAATTATACAAGATATAAGAATAAAATTACCAGATGAAATAAAGCAAGCAGCTTGGATAAAAGATGAGAGACAAAGAATACTAGCTGAGGCTCAACAAGATGCAAATACATTAATGGATGAGGCTGAAACGAGATTAGAAGATTTAATAGATCAACAAGAAATAACGAAAAAGGCAATGGAAAGAGCAGAAGAAATTATTAATAGAGCTCAGACAACTGCCAAAGAAATTAGACTTGGTTCTATAGAATATGCAGATAGTCTTTTATTAGAACAACAAGAAAATCTAAAAGAATTAATACAAATGATAAATGAAAATAGAAAAGAGCTTAGAGGGCCTAATTAATTTTTGTTTTTTTTGTTTTAAATAAAAATGATAAAATTATGGAAAATAAAAGAAGATAGAAATTAATTAAAAGAACTAATTTTAATGAACCGAGAAATATTGTTAACCAATTATAATTAGGAAATATAGTGTATTGAAAGTTAGTTGTAATAGAACTTGGTATAATAGAATTTTTATACCTTAATAAATATAGTCCGTAAGTAAATATAGAAGATAAAATCCCGTGGATGAGTTTGGAAAGTATGTATAATCCACTATTTAAATCTGTCTTATTTAAAAAGCTTATAACTTGACTATGTATTGAAAATCCACTCCAAGCAATTATAAAATTAATTAAAATAATTTTAATTAATAAACTTGAATTTGAAGAGGCTATACTTTTACAGCCAATTGTAATTTCAAATAATCCAGTTATTGTAGCTTTAATTAAGTTTTTGCTAAGTGGAATATTGTGATCTAGTAGAGATATAAAACTATTTATAAACTTCATATTAAATAATATTTCTACCAATACAGAATAAAATATTACTAATCCACATATTAGAAGCATAGTATCCATACTTTCTTTAACAGATACTGATATTAAAGAACCTATGGATTTCTTTGCGTTTAAAAAATTATTATAAGAGTCTTTTATTTCTTTAGTTATTTTATTATTTTTTGGTATTAATATTATTTTCTTTCTTTTTTGAAAAAAAGATAAAACAAAGCCTAAGAATAATATTGATAAATAATGTGGAAGTAAAATTAAAGGTGCCAAATCAGGTTTATTTAACATTCCAATAACTACTGCACCTAACATAAAAGAAGGCCCTGAAGTACTACAAAAGCAGATTAGTCTATCGCCTTCTTTTTTTGTAATCATTTTTTTCTCTCTAAGCCTAGATGTTAGTTTAGCACCGATAGGATACCCAGATATTATACTCATACTTAAAGGAAATGCTCCTTCTCCAGATATGTTAAATAATGGTGTCATTATGGGTCCCAATAATTTACCGATAAAATCAACAAATCCCAATCCTATTAATATTTCGGATATTATAAGAAAGGGTAGTAAGGATGGCAATAATATGTTAAACCAAGTTGACAGACCTTGGGCTGCACTATTTAAAGATAAATCAGGATTAGATATAATACCTACTAGCATCACTAATATAATTGTTAAAAAAGCTATTTTAGAAATAGAATGTAAAGGTTTGTTTTTTCTTAGCACAATGCTTACCTCCATATATAATATATTATATATAGTATGATTTATATATGGAGCTTATGTTATTTAATATAAGGAGATGTATAGTAATCCATATTAGCGAATACTTTATCTCCCTTTAATCCAAGAAAAAATATATCAGTGGCTTTTTTATCAAATTGGATAATCTTTTCAATGTGATCATTCTTTAAACGCTTATAATCAGCAAATTTAGTTATGATAGGTAAAGCTGATTTTTCTTTTATTTTTTTAAGTAAAATCAATCCATTTTTATTGGCCCCTAACACTCTTATATAAGAGGGATATATATTATATATATCTTGGAAATCATCTTTATAAAGATGATTTAACAAGTGAATTAAAAGTCTCTGTATGCGAGTCTTAGGGTATCGTTTGCTGCTAATAGAATCTATGATATGAATTATATTATTTGAATTATATCCCTTTTCTATAATTCTGTTTTCTAGGCCATTTTCTATATCTATTAAGTTTTTAATTTTTGATTTATCCATAGTTCTTATTAAATAAGTTAGTATTTCTTCATAATTTTCGATAGAATTAAAGGAATCATATTTATCTCTATATTTACATAGCCAATAATAGCTTTTTTCAGGTAGGAGATCTTTGACAGAGACTAATCCTTGATTTTTTATTGTATGCCTAATGGCAGTTGCACTTGCAAATTCTGTAGATAGTGAAGTATCATTGTATTTAGATCCAGTTCGTTTTATTGCAATAGGTAGTATTTTTGAATTTATATTAAAAAGTGCTTTTAAATATTCAATTCCTAAAATATTATTAGAACTACTTAATATACTTTCAATATCATAATTAAATTTTGAATTATTATTTAAAAAATAATCTTCTAAAGCTTTACTTCTTGATTTGGGAAAACTAAAACCTTTTGATAAGTAATTTTTTAAACTTTCCTTATAATATTTTGGCTCCTTGGATAAAATAGATGCTATAGAAGTTAATGGTTCTAGTTGGCCTGATTCACATCCAAAGGATAAATAGTTAACTATCTTTAGACTGTCTAGCAGTTTAACACCACCGTATGCAAAAGATTCAGCAGATTGAGTTGAAAAGACAAAAGGTAATTCAATAACTAAATCTATACCATTATCTATCGCCATTTTTGCTTTAGTCCATTTGTCAATAAATGAAGGTTCTCCTCTTTGTACAAATGAACCACTTATTACTGCTATTGAAAAATCAGCTTTAGTAATTTTTTTTGATTTATCTAAATGATATTTGTGACCTTTGTGAAATGGATTATATTCTCCAATAAACCCAACTGTTTTCATATATACCTCCAATATTTTCAAAAAAAACTTTTCTTTTATTATATCATGTTGATTTTTTAACACAAATAGAATATTATAAAGGATAGACATTAATAATTAACTTAGGAGGAATTAAAAATATGAATATTCTTGTAATAAACTGTGGTAGTTCTTCATTGAAATATCAACTTATTGATATGAATGGAGAAGAAGTATTGTGTAAGGGTCTTGTTGAAAGGATTGGTATAGAAGGATCTAAAATAAAACATGATACCACTGGAAAAGAAAGAGTTATAATAGAAGAAGCTATGGAAGATCATAGAGTTGCTTTAGGATTAGTTTTAGATGCGCTTGTTAATAAGGATTACGGTGCAATTAAATCAATGGATGAAATAGGAGCTGTAGGTCATAGAGTTGTTCATGGAGGAGAAACTTTTGCTTCTTCTGTTTTAATAGATGAAAAGGTTATGAAAGTTCTATATGATTGTGTTGAATTAGCACCACTACATAATCCACCTAATATTATTGGTATAGAAGCTTGTCAAGAATTGATGCCAAGTACACCTATGGTAGCAGTATTTGATACGGCCTTCCATCAAACAATGGATCCATCTAGTTATATTTATCCTATACCATATAAATATTATGATAAATATAAAATAAGAAGATATGGATTTCACGGAACTTCTCACAAATATGTAGCAGACAGAACAGCTGAACTTTTAGGTAGAGATATTAAAGATTTAAATATAATTACTTGCCACTTAGGAAATGGTTCAAGTGTTTGTGCTATAAAAGGTGGAAAATCTGAAGATACAAGTATGGGATTCACTCCATTAGAAGGATTAGCAATGGGAACTAGATCTGGAGACCTTGATCCAGCTATAATTACTTTTATTATGGATAAAGAAGGAATGACTTTTGAAGAAGTAAATGAAATGTTAAATAAGGAATCAGGTGTTCTTGGTATATCTGGATTAAGTAGTGACTTTAGGGATCTAGAAGTAGCTATGGAAGAAGGCAATGAGAGAGCTAAACTTGCATTAGATGTGTTTGTAAATAGAGTTAAAAAATATGTAGGAGCTTATATTGCTACTATGTCTAGCATTGATGCATTAGTATTTACTGCTGGTATTGGAGAAAATTCAGCTTATATAAGAGAAAGAATATGTGAAGGTTTAGAGTGCTTAAATATTAGAATAGACAGGGAATTAAATCAAGTAAGAGGTAAAGAAGTTCAAATAAATAAAGATATTACATCTGCATCTATATTAGTTATACCTACAAACGAAGAATTAATGATAGCAAGGGATACTTTAGAAATAACTTCTAAATAAGATTATTCTTGACAAACAGGCCCTTATTTATATATAATAATGTTTGTTAGTTTATGAGGTGAAAAAGATGATATTAGATTTATGGAGTTTTCTTGAAGGCGAAAAGGATCATATTGAATTCCAGGGAGAATTTGAATATGAAGGCTTTAATTTAAGTGGTAGAAAAATAAAAATCCTTGAGCCCATAAAGTATAAAGGTGAGATTTTCAAAATTCAGAGAGACAAGGTTATTGATATTAATATTGAATATATCTATGGAGAAAAATGTCATAGATGCCTCGTTGATACTGAAAACAAAATTAATACTCGATTATCTGGAAGGCTTGTAGATAGTAGAGAAGATTTTGAAGAAATAGAAAATGAAGATGACGAGGATGAAAATGTTTTATATTATGAAAATAGCAATTTAAATCTTGATGAGTATATTATTGAACAAGTAATCCTTTCACTACCTATGAAAACTATATGTAAAGAAGATTGTAAAGGATTATGTTCTAAATGTGGCATTAATCTAAACGTTTCTAAATGTGATTGTGTTCATTATGATATTGATCCAAGATTAGAAAAGTTAAAAGATTTTTTGCCTAAAGATTAAGGAGGTGTTTTAAATGGCTGTACCAAAGCGAAAAACGTCGAAGCAAAGAAAGAATAAAAGAAGGGCTTCTTCTTATAAACTGAATAAAGCTACAGTTGTTGAATGTCCACAATGTCACGCAGCAAAACAACCCCATAGGGTTTGTAGAGAATGTGGTTATTACAAAAATAGAGAAGTTCTAAGTGTTGAATAGTAAAAAAAGATAGTGTAGTCACTATCTTTTTTTAATTTATCATTGATTTTTATATTGCTGTAAGATATATTAAATATTAAAGATTTAATTACAGGGCATTGGAGGAAAACTATGAAAATTATTGTTGATGCAATGGGTGGAGATAATGCACCAGGAGAGATTGTAAAAGGTTCAATTGATGCAATAAAAGAATATAATATAAATGTACTACTTGTAGGAAAACAGGATTTAATAAAAGAAGAATTAAAGAAATATGATTATGATGAAGAAAAGGTAGAGATTTTAAATGCAAGTGAAGTAATTACAAATGATGAAAACCCTGCATTGGCTATTAGACGAAAAAAGGACTCTTCTTTGGTTGTAGGATATAAAGCACTAGTAGATGGCTTAGGAGACGGTATTATATCAGCAGGTAGTACTGGAGCTCTATTGGCAGGAGGACTCTTTATCGTTAAGAGAATAGAAGGGATAGATAGAGCTGCTTTAACAGTTGTATACCCAACCATTGATAAGTTTTCTTTACTAGTAGATGCTGGGGCTAATATAGATAGCAAGGCTGAATACTTGTATCAATTTGGACTAATGGGATCTATATATATGGAAAAAGTTATGGGTATAGATTCTCCTAGTGTAGCTTTAGTTAATATTGGATCTGAAAAGACAAAGGGTAATCAGCTAGTTAAAGAATCTTATGAGCTTTTAGAAAATGGAATGCCAAATTTCATAGGGAATATAGAAGCAAGAGATTTACCTTTTGGAAAAGTAGATGTAGTAGTTGCAGATGGATTTGTAGGTAATATTATTTTAAAGTTAACAGAGGGTATGGCTAGTGCTATATTTTCTGTCTTAAAAGATGAATTCACAAAAAACTTGAGAACTAAGATAGGAGCTTCTATTCTTAAGGGTGAATTGAATAATATAAAGCAAAGAATGGACTATAGAGAATATGGAGGAGCTCCATTATTGGGGACAAGAAAACCCATAGTAAAAGCTCATGGAAGTTCAGATGCTTATGCTATAAAAAATGCAATAAAACAATTAATTAAATTTATAGATAATGATGTTATTAAAATAATAGAAGATAGTATTTAAAAAATAAAAAATAGGAGGATATTTATTATGTTTGAAAAAATTCAAGAAATAGTAAGTGTACAATTTAATGTAGAAAAAGATAAAATAACTAAGGATACTTTATTTAAGGATGACTTAAATGCCGATTCTTTAGATTTAGTTGAGTTGATAATGTCTATAGAAGATGAATTTGATATTGAAGTAGAGGATGAAAATATGGAAGAAATCAATACTATAGGAGATGTAGTAGATTATATTGTAAATATTTTAGGAGATTAATAATTGGGTTGATTTTATTAGTTGTTAAAAGATACGGAGGTAGTATATGGATAAAAAAGGAGCTAAATGGTTAGAACCATTAGAAAAAAACTTAAACTATAAATTTAATAATATTGATTTTTTAAAAACTGCCTTAACACATAGTTCCTATGCAAATGAACATAATATGAAAAATACTGAAAACAATGAAAGGCTTGAATTTTTAGGAGATACAATTTTAGCTTTAATAGTGAGTCAATATTTATATAAAAAATATCCTAATTATCCAGAGGGTGAATTAACTAAAGTAAGAGCAAGGGTAGTATGTGAATCTTCTTTAGCTTTTATTGCAAGGAAAATTAACTTAGGAGAGTTTTTATTATTGGGAAAAGGTGAAGATGTTACTGGAGGTAGATTAAGAGAATCAATACTTGCAGATGCCAGTGAAGCTTTGATGGGGGCTATTTATATGGATAGTTGTTTTGAAGTAGTAAATGATTTAATGTTAGAAAAGTTTGAAAATGACCTTGTACACGCAGTTGCTAAAGGTTCTTTGTTTATTGATTATAAAACAAAATTACAGGAAAATCTTCAAAAAAGAACTAAATCACAAATTGAATATAAAATTGAAAAAGAAGAAGGACCAGATCATGATAAAATATTTTTTGTAAATGTTATAGTAGATAATAAATCTGTGGGGACTGGCTCAGGGAGAAATAAAAAAGAAGCAGAACAAATAGCAGCAAAAGAAGCACTATTGATCCTAGGTGATGTAAATGAATAAACATTATATAATTCCTATTTTTGTCCCACATCTTGGCTGCCCTCACGATTGTGTATTTTGTAATCAAGAAAGGATTACCGGATTGTCAACAAGTGTAACTTCAGAAGAAGTTGAAAATATTATTGAGGAACATTTAAAAACATTTAAATCACCTAGTATAATTGAAGTTGCATTTTATGGTGGAAGTTTCACTGCCATAGATATTGAAGTTCAGAAATCACTTCTTGCTATTCCTTTGAGATATAAAAAGGAGAAAAAGATAGATTATATTAGATTGTCAACGAGACCTGATGCTATAGATGATTTAATTCTTACGAACCTAAAGGATCATTTAGTTGATACTATTGAATTAGGAGTTCAATCTTTAAATCAGGAAGTTTTAGATTTAAGTGGTAGGGGACATACTACAGATGATGTTTATGAAGCTGTTAATTTAATAAAGGAATATGGCTTTAACTTAGGACTTCAAATGATGGTTGGTTTACCCGGAGATACAAGGGAAAGGGCAATAAATACTTGTAAAGAATTTATTAAGTTGGATCCTTTTTGCGTCAGAATATATCCTACTTTAGTAATTGTAGATACCTTTTTAGAAAGACAATATTTAAATGGCAGCTATACACCTATATCCCTTGAGGATGCAGTAAACTTATCTTCTTTACTTCTTATGATGTTTGAAATTAATAATATAAATGTTATTCGTATAGGATTGCAACCTACTGAAAATATTCAATTGGGAAAGGATGTTGTAACTGGACCATTTCATCCTGCATTTAGACAATTGGTTGAAACGGAAATATATAGGAAAATCTTAGATTATTATTTAAAAGATAAAAATATAAATATGAATAAAAAGGATATTGTAATAGAAATAAGTAAAAAGAAAGTTTCATCCCTATGTGGACAAAAATCGAAGAATATTTTATATTTTAAAAATACATATGGCTTTAATAAAGTTAAAGTATATGGGAAAGATATGGATCAACACTTAATTTTTATTACAATTGATGATTTTTATGATAAAATAGATATGGAAGATTTAATTGAGTCTTATTTAAAAGAATATTAATTAATTTAAATTAAAGGTTTCCCTGTAAAGGAAGCCTTTAATTATATAATATATATATAAGAGGTGTTGTACTTGAGATTAAAAAAATTAGAGATTCAAGGTTTTAAATCCTTTGCATATAAAACAGAAATTAAAATCAAAGATGGTATAACTGCCATAGTAGGCCCAAATGGAAGTGGGAAAAGTAATATTTCTGATGCTATAAGGTGGGTATTAGGGGAGCAAAGTGTTAAAAATCTAAGAGGTAGCAAAATGGAAGATGTTATATTTGCAGGAACATCTAAAAAGAAACCTTTAGGTTATTGTGAGGTAACCATAACTTTTGACAATACTTCCCGTATGATAGGGGTTGATTATTCAGAAGTAGCCGTAACGAGAAGAATGTTTAGATCAGGGGAATCTGAATACTACTTAAATAAGAATTCTTGTAGACTAAAGGATATTAGAGAGTTATTTATGGATACTGGTATTGGAAAAGATGGATATTCAATTATTGGACAAGGTCGTATAGATGAAATTTTAAGTAATAAACCAGAAGAAAGAAGAAGTATATTTGAAGAAGCTGCAGGAATAGTTAAATACAAATCAAAAAAGAATGAATCAGAAAGAAAATTAGAAAAAACAGAAGATAATATAATTAGAATTAAAGATTTAGTATTGGAATTATCTAAACAAGAAGAAACTTTAAAAATACAAGCTAAGAAGGCTAATGAGTTTACAAAACTTCATAATAAATTAAAAGAACTAGAGGTAAATTTGTTTATTATGGATATAAGAAAGCTAGATAATGAAATAGAAAATATAAATAAAGAAAAAGGTATAATAGAAGAATTTTTAGAAAAAAAGCTTTTAAAGAAAAAAGAAGTAGATAAGAGTTTTAATGATATTAAGTTGAATATTGATGAATTAGAAAACAAGATTGAAAAATATAGGAATGAAAATTTAAATATTAAAGAAGAGATAGATAAAAATTCAAATGAATTATCAATACTAAAAGAAAAAGAAGTCTTTTATAATAAGGATTTAGACAGAATTATTAAAGAGGAAGAAGTTTTGAATTATAAGTTAAAAGATTTAAAAGAAACAAGAAATGAAATTGATCTTCAAAAAGTAAGTATAGAAGAAGAATATAATAAATTACTTACAATTTATGAAGAAGCTAAGGAGAAATTAGATAGAGAAGATCATGAATTAAACGAAAGAGAAAAAGAAATAGAAGATGAAAAAAATAATATAATTGGGATATATAATAATTTATCAGATACTAAATCTCAGTTAAACAGTATTTTCTCTTTTGATGAGAATATAAATAAAAGAATTCAACAATTAGATAAAGAAATTAATAACAGGAAAGAAAAGAAAGAAGAAGTAGAACTTAAACATGAAAAAGAAAGAAAAAACAAAGAAGAATTAATGAAAGATTTAACATCTTTTAAAGAAAGTTTTACAGGCATAAAAAACAAGTTATTAGATATAGAAAACAAGATATCCTTTGTTAACCAAGAAATAAATAATAATAACAATCAAATGGGGAGCAAGTTATCTAGTTTAAAACTACTTCAATCTATGGAAGAGGATTATGAAGGATACTATAAGGGCGTCAAATCTATATTAATAAAATCTAAAGAAGATAAGAAAATAAAGGAATCTTTTATGGGTGTTGTAGCAGATCTTTTAGATGTAGAAGTTAAGTATGAAAAGGCAATTGAGATGGCATTGGGATCAAATAGTCAAAACATAGTTACTCCTACAGAATATGATGCCAAGATTCTTATTGAATATTTAAAAAGTAATAGATTAGGTAGAATAACATGTTTACCTCATAATATTATTAAGCCTAGAATAATAAATCTAAAGGATTCGGATAAAGATACATTTAAAATTATTGGATTAGCCCATGAATTAATAAGTTTTGATTTTAAATATGATAATATATTTAAAAATTTATTAGGAAGAACAGTTATTATAGAAGATATTGATCATGCAATAAAGTTTGCAAATAAATATAATCATAGTTATAGAATAATTACCTTAGAAGGAGAAGTTTTAAATCCAGGAGGTTCTTTATCAGGAGGAAGTAATTATAAAAATAAAATAAATATTATTAATAGAAAAAATAGAATTGATGAATTAAAAAAGGAAATAGATAATTATAAGATAAGTGAAATAAAACTAAATAAAGAAAATAATGATTACAAAGAAAAAAGAATAAGTTTGAAAGATAAAATAGAAGAATTAGAAAGTCAAATAAAGCAGATTGAAAAGCAAATAATAAATTGTGAGAATAAAAAAGTAAAATATTCAAATGAATTGTCTATGTTGGAAGAAATAATTATAAAGACTCAAGAAGAAATAAAAGATCTTGAAGATGAAAAAGATAATTACAAAATAAAAGTAGAAGAATTAAAAAAACTAATTATAACTCTAGAAAAGGATATTGAAAGACAAAAGGAAAAAGTGCAAGATTTTACTAGGGATTATAATAATAAAAAGATATTAAAAGAAGAAGAATTAACAGAGTTTACCAATATAAAAATAAAGATTAGTGAAATGAAAAATAATATTAAAAATTTATATGATAAATTAAATTCTAGCAAAATAGAAATTGAAAAGATTAATGAAGATTTACAAAAAAATCAAGAATTCATAGAAACTACTAAAGAAGAATTAAAAGAATTAGATTTAAATAAATCTTCTTTAATAAAATCTATGGAAGATTTAAATAAATCAGAGAAAGATTCTAAGTTTAATTTGGATAGATCCATAGAGAATAAAAATATTCATATGGAGGATTTTTATTCCCAGCAAAAGGAATTAGTTGATATAAATGAAAACATTATAATTAAAGAAAAAGATTTCAATTCATTAGATGTTAAATTTACTAGAAATTTTGTTCAATTAGAAAATTATCATAAAAAACTACTTGATGATTATGAGCTGAAATTTGAAGAAGCTCTAAAATATGAAACTAAAATAGAAAATATAAAGGAAACTATGGTTTTAGTAAGAAAATTAAAATCCAATATTAAAGACCTAGGTAATGTAAACTTAAGTTCTATAGAAGAGTATAAAGCTTTAAAATCTAGGCTAGACTTTATACTAAAACAGCGGGAAGATTTAATTAATGCTAAAAAAACCTTAGTGGAAGTTATTAATGAAATGGAAAATAAAATGAAGAATGAATTTTTAATAAGTTTTAAAAAGATAAATGAAAATTTTAAAGATATTTTTAAAATTCTATTTGATGGGGGAAAAGCTGAGCTAATATTAAACAATAAAGAAGATATACTTAATTCGGGAATAGATATAAATGCTCAACCACCAGGTAAGAAATTACAAAACTTGTCTTTATTATCAGGTGGAGAAAAATCTTTGACTGCGGTTGCGCTGCTTTTTTCTATTTTAAATCTTAAGCCAGCACCATTTTGTATTTTAGATGAAATAGATGCTGCCTTGGATGAATTTAATATCAATAAATATACTAATTATTTAAAGACCCTTTCAAAAGATACACAATTTGTACTTATTACCCATAGAAAAACAACTATGGAAATAGTAGATGTATTGTATGGTGTAGCTATGCAGGAAGAAGGGGTATCCAAATTGATATCTGTAAAATTAGAAGATTATATTAAAAAAATTGCTAGTTAGGAGGATAAAAATGTTAAATTGGTTTAAGAAAAAAGGAAAAAATAAGAGAAATAAAGAAGTAGAAGAAGTAGAAAATGAAAAAGGAGAATATTTTGTAGCTGAGGGTGAAGAATTAAAAGAAGAAGTTCTAGAAGTTGAGGAAGATGTTGAAGTTATAGAAGATCTAGCAACTGAAGAAAGCGAAGAAGTTGTAGAAAAAATAGAGGAAAAAGATGAAATAAAAGAAGTTGAAAAAAAGAAAGGTTTTTTTGATAAACTAAAAAAAGGATTGACTAAAACAAGGGATAACTTTTCTAATAAAATAGATGGAATTATCAAATCTTATAAAAAAATTGATGAAGAGTTATTTGAGGATTTAGAAGAAGTTTTAGTTACTGCAGATGTAGGTATAAATACTACTATGAAATTAATTGACAATTTAAGGGATAGGGTAAAAGAAGAAAAAGTTTCTGATCCAGAAGAAGTTAAAGGTCTATTAAAAGATGAAATAAAAAAAATAATGGAAACATCTATGTTAGATAATAAGTTAAATATAGAGCCTTCACCAGCTGTAATGTTAGTAGTAGGAGTAAACGGAGTAGGTAAGACTACTACAATAGGAAAACTTTCCAACAATTTTAAGAAGCAGGGGAAAAAAGTATTAATAGCGGCAGGTGATACCTTTAGGGCAGCGGCTATAGAACAATTGGAAGAATGGAGCAATAGGTCTGGAGTTGAGTTTGTTGCTCATAGTGAAGGTTCTGATCCAGCTGCTGTTATATTCGATGCTATACAGGCGGCTAAGGCGAGAAAAACAGATATATTAATATGTGATACAGCAGGTAGATTGCATAATAAATCAAATTTAATGCAAGAGTTAAATAAAATATTTAGAGTTGTTGAAAAAGAATATGGAAATGCTAGCAAGGAAATATTATTAGTACTAGATGCTACTACTGGTCAAAATGCAATAAATCAAGCAAAAGTATTTAAGGAAGTTTCTAATATAACAGGTGTAGCTCTTACTAAATTAGATGGTACTGCAAAGGGTGGAGTTATTATTGCCTTACATTCAGAGCTTAATATACCTGTAAAACTAGTAGGTGTAGGAGAAGGTATAGATGATCTTCAAGAATTTATAGTAGAAGATTTTGTAGATGCAATATTTGATTAAAAAACTATTGACAAATAAAGAAAAGTATACTAATATAGTAGTGTCAAGTAAATGACTTGACACTACTATAAATTTGCGGTGATAAAATGGTTAATAAATTGGTTGAAATAGGAATACTATTTGATTTTTATGGGAAATTACTTAGTGATACTCAATATGCTTCAATAAAGTTATATTATATTCTTGATTTATCATTGGCAGAAATCGGTGAAGAATTAAGTATTACTAGGCAAGGAGTTTTTGATGCTATAAAGCGCGGTGAGCAAAAGCTCTATGATTATGAAGAAAATTTACAATTAGTAGATAAGTTTACTTCTAATCATAATAACATAAGAGAAATAATAAATCTTTCAAAGGAAATTATTGAAGATATAGATATTATTAAAGATTTATCTATAAAAGAAAATATTAAAGATAAGGTTTTGTTTATAGAGAAAATTAGTAACAATATATTAAATAATAACCAGGAGGTGTAGATATATGGTATTTGAATCCTTATCAGAAAAACTTCAAAATGCTTTAGGTAAATTAAAGGGCAAGGGAAAGTTATCTGAGAAAGATGTAGACCTAGCTATGAGAGAAGTAAGATTAGCCTTACTTGAAGCTGATGTAAACTTTAAAGTAGTCAAGGACTTTATAAAAAAGGTAAAAGAAAGATCCATTGGTATCGAAGTAATGGAAAGCTTAACTCCTGGACAACAGGTAATAAAGATAGTTAATGACGAGCTGACTAAACTAATGGGTGAAAATGAAGTGAAATTAAATTTTGCTTCCACTCCTCCAACTGTAATACTTATGTGTGGATTACAGGGTGCGGGAAAAACGACTACTACAGGAAAGTTAGCTTTGAATTTAAAAAAACAAAATAAAAGACCACTTTTAGTGGCCTGTGATGTATATAGACCAGCTGCTATAAAGCAATTAGAAGTAGTAGCTAAAAAAGTTGATGTTCCAGTATTTACTATGGGGGACAAAATAAATCCTGTAGATATTGCAAAGGCAGGAGTGGAGCATGGTAAGAAAAATGGAAATGATGTTGTAATTATAGATACTGCAGGAAGGCTTCATATTGATGAAAATTTAATGGATGAAATTAAAAATATTCATAAAGCTGTTAATTCAAATGAAGTACTATTAGTATTAGATGCTATGACAGGACAGGATGCAGTTAATGTTGCTAGTTCCTTTGATGAAAGGCTTAGTATAACAGGAGTTGTACTTACTAAACTAGATGGGGATGCTAGAGGTGGGGCAGCATTATCTATAAGGGCTGTAACTGACAAACCTATTAAGTTTGTAGGTATGGGAGAGCGATTTGATCAATTAGAAGCTTTCCACCCAAATAGAATGGCTTCTAGAATATTAGGTATGGGAGATGTACTTAGTTTAATAGAAAAGGCTCAAGCAAATATTGATGAAAAAAAGGCATTTGAGTTAGAGAAAAAAATTAGATCACAGCAATTTTCTTTTGATGACTTTTTAGATCAATTAGAGCAAATGAAGTCTATGGGACCTATTGATGAACTTTTAGGAATGATTCCAGGAATGAATTCTAAAGCCTTAAAAGGCATCAATATTAATGAAAAGGATATAGATAGGATAAAAGCTATAATTCAATCTATGACTAAAATAGAAAGAAATGATCCTAGTATTATAAATAGTAGTAGAAGAAAGCGTATTGCACAGGGTAGTGGAACTACTGTTAACGAGGTAAATAAGATATTAAAACAATTTAGAGAAACTAAGAAAATGATGAAAAAATTTACTGACATGGAAAAAACAATGAAGAAAAAAGGGAAGTTAGGTCTCCCCTTTTTCTAAATAGATATTAAATATTTGAAGGAGGTGAAAAAATGGCTGTTAGAATAAGATTGAAAAGAATAGGTGCTAAGAAAAATCCTTTCTATAGAATTGTTGTAGCTGATTCCCGTAGAGCTGTAGACGGAAAATTTATTGAGGAAATTGGTTATTATAATCCATTAACTGAACCAAAGTTAGTTAAGATAGATAATGAAAAAGCAATTGAATGGATTAAAAATGGAGCAAGACCTACAACAACTGTAGATAGACTATTTAAAAATAGTGGTCTATATGATGAGAAAACTGTTGAAAATACCGAAGAGTAGTTTTAGGAGGTGCGAAAATGGGAGAATTAGTAGAATTTATTGCGAAATCTCTTGTTGAGAATCCAGACGAAGTTAAAGTTAACGAGGTAGAAGGAACTCAATCTGTTATTATTGAATTAAAAGTTGCAGAAGAAGACATGGGTAGGGTTATAGGAAAACAAGGAAGAATAGCCAAAGCCATTAGAACAGTTGTAAAAGCTGCAGCCATTAAGGATAATAAGAGAGTTGTTGTAGAAATAATTCAATAAGGATTAAAAGTAATCCTTTAGGAACAATAGGTGAAAAGATGGAACATATTGTAGTAGGCAAAATAATAAATACACATGGAATAAGAGGAGAAGTGAAAGTTTTTCCTTTAACTGATGATGTTAAAAGATTTGATTTGCTAAATTACGCATATATTGGAGAAGAAAAGATAAAAGTTCATTTGGAAAGCGCTAAATATTATAAAAATTTAGCTATTTTGAAGTTTGAAGAATACAGCAATATAAATGAAATAGAAAAGTTTAAAAATGAACTTATATATATTGATGAAAAAGAAAGAATTGTTTTACCAGAAAATCATTTTTTTATTTACGAACTTATAAATTCAAAAGTATTTGATACAGAGATGAATTTAATAGGAATATTAACTGATATAATACAAAATGCTAGCAATGATGTATATGTAATTAAAGATGATAAGGTTAAAAAAGAATACTTAATACCAGCGGTAAAAAAATTTATTATAGAAGTAGATATTAAAAATAAAAAGATAATAATAGATCCAATAGAAGGCATGATAGAGTGAAAGTAGATATATTAAGTTTGTTTCCTGAGTTTTTTTCTGTGTTTTCTAATTGGAGTATAATTGGAAGAGCTGTAAAAGATGGCAAAATTAATATTAACAATGTTAATATTAGAGATTTCTCAGAGAACAAACATAAAAAGGTAGATGATTATCCCTTTGGCGGGGGGAGTGGAATGCTAATGAGTCCAGAGCCCATTTTCAATGCAATAAATAGTGTTAAAAATGAAAACTCTAGAATTATATATCTTTCACCCCAAGGGAAAAAATTCAATCAAGAATTAGCAAAAGAATTATCTGAGGAAGAGCATCTTGTATTGTTATGTGGTCACTACGAAGGTATTGATAATAGAATAATTGAAAACTATGTAGATGAACAAATATCCATAGGAGATTTTGTGTTGACAGGTGGAGAAATACCTGCCATGCTAATCTTAGATGCAGTTATTAGGCTGTTACCTGGAGTTCTTAGATCTGAAGAGTCTTATATTGATGAGTCACATTATAATGGACTTTTAGAGTATCCTCAGTATACTAGGCCTAGGATATTTAATGGTTTTTCAGTTCCAGACATACTTCTTTCTGGCAATCATAAAAAAATCGATGAGTGGAGGAAAAAACAAGCCTTAAAGATAACATTGATAAAAAGGCCGGATCTAATAAAGAAGAAAAATTTAAATAAAGAAGAAGAAGTTTATTTAAATGAAATTACAAGTGAGTTAAATCAAACAAAATAGTTGTATTTGAATATAAGATATGCTATAATAGCTAGCATGTGTGACTATGGATGGTCCTCTGTCTATGAGATAAGAACATCTAGTGAGAAGGGAGGGTCTATAGAATGAATATAATAAAAATGATAGAAGATGAACAGTTAAGAGATGATCTACCTAAAATGAATTCAGGAGATACTGTTCAAGTTCACTATAAAGTTGTTGAAGGTACTAGAGAAAGAATTCAAATATTTGAAGGTACAATTATAAAGATACAAGGTGAAGGTTCAAGAAGAACTTTTACTGTTAGAAGATTATCTTACGGAGTAGGTGTTGAGAGAACTTTCCCAGTAAATTCTCCAAGAGTTGAAAAGGTAGTTATTATTAGAAGAGGTAAGGCGAGAAGGTCTAAACTTTTCTATATTAGAAAGAGACAAGGTAAGTCTGCTAGAGTTAAAGAGAAGAATTTTTACTAATTTATTGGGACTGAATAGTCCCAATTTTATTTAAGTAGGTGAGAAAATGAATATAAATTGGTATCCAGGACATATGAAAAAAACAAAAGAATCAATTCAAAAGAATCTTAAAATGGTAGATGTAGTTTTTGAATTAATTGATTCTAGAATACCCTATAGTAGCAAGAATCCAGTTATAGATTCTATTATTGGCGAAAAACCTAAAATAGTAATTTTAAATAAGTCGGATTTATCCAGCAAGGAAGCTAATGAAAAATGGCAGAGATATTTTGATGATAATATGGTGAAGTCAGTGTTATTAGACTCAGTTAGTGGAAAAGGTGTAAATAAACTACTTGAACTTTCCCATGAAGTTACTAATAAAAAAAGATTATCTTATGAAAAAAGAGGCGTAATAAATAGGCCAACTAGAGCTATGATTTTAGGAGTACCTAATGTAGGGAAATCTACTTTAATAAATACTCTTTCTGGTAGAAAAGGTGCAAAAACTGGAAATATACCAGGAATTACAAAAGTAAATCAATGGATTAAGATAAGGGGTAAGTTAGAACTTTTAGATACCCCAGGTATATTGTGGCCTAAATTTGAAGATAAAAAAGTAGGGATAAATCTTGCATTTACAGGAGCGATTAAAGATGAAATATTAGATACAGAGACTTTAGCGCTCAAATTAATAGAAAGACTTGTTTTGTATTTTCCGAATTTATTTAAGATTCGATATAATGTGAAAATTGAAGGCCAGTCATATCTTAATATAATGGAAGATATAGCTAGAAAAAGAGGCTGCATTATAAAAGGTGGAGAAATTGATTATACAAAGGTTAGTAATATTTTATTAGATGAATTCAGAAAAGGTAAGATTGGTAATATTACGCTCGAATTTCCAGAAGAATAGGAGATATTAATTTGTTGAAGCTTGAAAATAAAATTCATGAATCCGGATATGAAAAAATTGCATGTATTGACGAAGTTGGTAGGGGCTGTTTAGCAGGTGATGTAGTTGCTTGTGCTATAATAATGCCTAAAGGCTTACAAATAGAAGGTGTTAATGACTCTAAAAAACTTTCTCCTAAAAAAAGGGAAATTTTTTATGATCAAATTTTAGAAAACTGTATAGCCTGTGGTATAGGACAGATTTCCCCAAAAGTCATAGATGAAATTAATATAAAAGAAAGTACTAGATTAGCAATGAAAAATGCTGTAGAAAATTTAAAAGATAGAGAAGGAAACAAAATAACACCGGATTATTTATTAATAGATGCTGAGAAGATAGACTTAAATATACCTTATGATTCTATAATAAAGGGAGACGAAAGGTCTTATGGAATAGCTTGTGCCTCTATTGTAGCAAAGGTTTATAGGGATAGATTGTGTCTTGATTGGGACAAAAAATATAAAGGGTATAATATAAAACAGCATAAAGGATATGGGACTAAAGAGCATAGAGAATATATTAAAAAACTTGGCCCATCTGAAAT
>CAZMMV010000005.1:0-41547 GCA_964567475.1 uncultured Tissierellaceae bacterium
AAAATGGAAATTGAAGTATAATTCCAGATGCTGTTTTAGTTGCTTCTCCTATTGCGTATATAAATCTCCTTGGTGTTTGGTGGAATAGCATACCAAATGTAAGGAATATAAGATTTACTACGTTTAGATTTAATGCAAAACCATTTAATCTAAAATAATTCACTAAGTACACCAATGAAATAGCAACAGTAATATAAGAAATAAACTTGTTATTTTCAAGTTTGTCTGCTGGCGTATCATTTGAACCAATTAAATCTATTTCTTCATCTATTAATAAGTTCTTATCTACAGTAATTGTTTTATCCTTTGCAGGATGCATTGCTGCATTAATTATAGGTAAGGTAAATATTAATACTCCTGAAACAATTAAGTTCAGTGGTGAAAATATAGTTTGTGACGTTGGTATAGCTTGAGTAACTGCTCCACCTGTCATAGCTGCTAAATCGTTTGATGCTGTAGCTAATGTTAGTGGAATAGATGCAGAAATACCTCCATGCCATACTAAGAAACCACTATAAGCACTTGCTATTAAAAGCCTATAGTCAACATCGTCTATTCTTTTAGCTAATTCTCTAGCATATAGAGCACCTATTACAAGACCAAAACCCCAGTTTAACCAGCATGCCATAGCAGAAACAAATGATACTGCTAATATTGCTTGTGTTGGAGTATTTGCTACTTTTGCTAAAGTTCTTAAACCTTTTTTGATTGGTGGTGAACTTGCTAAAGTATGTCCTGTGATTAACACTAAAGCCATTTGCATTGAAAATGCTAGTAAACCCCATACACCATTACCCCAATGATTGATCATATCTAGTAAACTCTGCCCAGTATTTATCACACCAAATATTAAAGTTATGATAGTAAGAAAAATGGCAAATAAGAAAGCGTCTGGTAAATATTTCTGAACCAGGTTTACAAAAAGATTTGTGAGTTTTTTAAACATTATACACATCCCCCTTTTATTATTATTATTAAATAGCTTTAATACCTATTGGATTAATGCTATTTATTATCAAATATAAGAAAAATAATATATAAGAAAATGGCCTAGATAGCAGCCTATCTTGGCTACCATCTAGGCTATTTTTTATACTTCCATTTTTATTAAGTTTTCTGCTACTATTAATTTTGCTTCAGTTGCTTCTTGTACTTGTTCTACAGTAAATTCTGGATTAATTTCTGCTAATACTAATCCTTTATCTGTAACTTTCATAACTCCCATTTCAGTAATTATCATATCTACTTTTCCTGCTGCTGTCAAAGGAAGTTTACATTCTTTTAATATCTTATGATTTCCTTTTACAGTATGCTCCATAGCTACTATAGTCCTTTTTGCACCTGTTACAAGGTCCATAGCTCCACCCATTCCTGGTACCATTTTTCCAGGTATCATCCAGTTTGCAAGGTCTCCATTTTCAGCAACTTGAAGTGCTCCAAGTACTGTAATATCAACGTGTCCACCACGAATTATACCAAAAGATGTTGCTGAATCAAAGAAAACTCCTCCTGGTAAAATTGTTACGTTTTGACCACCTGCATTTACTATACGTGGATCTTCTTTTCCTTCTGCTGGTGCTGGTCCAAGACCTAAAAAACCATTCTCAGATTGAAAAGTTACGTTTAAACCTTCAGGTACATAGTTAGCTACCATAGTTGGCATACCAATACCTAAGTTAACAACGTCTCCATCTTCTAGTTCTTTTGCAACTCTTTTTACTATAAATTCTTTAATTTGATTTTTATCCATTATTTTGCACCTCCATCAACTATACCATTTACAAATATTCCTGGAGTTACAACATCATTAGGATCTAATTCTCCAACTTCTACAATATTTGCAGCTTCTACTATTGTAACTTTAGCTGCCGCTGCCATAAGAGGATTAAAGTTTCTAGTAGCACCAAAATATTCAACATTACCAAACTTATCTACAGTTTCTCCTTGTAATAATGCAATATCTGCTTTAAGTGGCAATTCAATTAAATACTCTACGCCATCAATTTTAATCTTATCTTTACCTTCTTCAACTACTGTACCCAATCCTGTTGGTGTTAAAAATCCACCAATACCTGTTCCACCTGCTCTAATTTGTTCTGCAAGAGTACCTTGTGGTACTAAAACTACTTCCATCTCACCAGAGTTCATTTGATTTCCTGTTTCTCTGTTTGTACCTATATGAGATGCTACAAGTTTTTTTATTTGCTTGTTAACTACAAGTTTACCTACTCCAAAATCTGTAAAACCTGAGTCATTACAAATCAAAGTTAAATCTTTAACTCCTTTTTCTGCTAATGCATCAATTATTTTATGTGGTGTTCCACATCCTAAGAATCCGCCTACCATGATAGTCATTCCATCTTTTATCTGATCTACAGCTTCATCAAGAGACATAACTTTATTCATTAAAAAACCTCCTTCATGGGCATAGCCCAAATTTAAATTCAAAAAATAATTAAATTTTTTATATTATTAACTTCATTTATAACTTTTAATAGTATTATTGACTAAACATTAGGGGAGACTCTTAATCTCCCCTAATGTTTAGGATTGTTAATAATATCTCAATTATAATTATCTCACTAATATTAAATATTGTCAACCATATCTTAGTTCAAACTTACTTTTCTAAAAATTAACGTTTAACAATAACTGCTGTTCCTTGGCCTCCACCTATGCAAAGTGTAGCAAGACCTGTTTTTGAATCTCTTTTTTCCATTTCATATAATAGTGTAACTAATATTCTAGCACCTGAAGCTCCTATTGGATGACCTAATGCTATTGCTCCACCATTTACGTTTACTATATCTGTATTAAGGTTAAGTTCTTTTATAACTGAAAGTGCTTGTGCAGCAAATGCTTCATTTGCTTCAATTAAGTCTAAATCTTCCACTTTCATACCTGCTTTTTCTAAAGCTCTTTTTGAAGATGGTATAGGACCAGTTCCCATTATTGATGGGTCTACTCCTGCTGAAGCATAAGAAACTATTGTAGCTATTGGAGTAATTCCAAGTTCTTCTGCTTTTTCTTTGCTCATTATAACAAATGCTGCTGCTCCATCATTGATTCCTGATGAACTTGCTGCAGTTACTGTACCATCTTTTTTGAATGCTGGTCTAAGTTTACCTAAGCTATCCATTGTAGCACCAAATCTTGGGAATTCATCAGTATCAACTACTACTGGATCTCCCTTTCTTTGAGGAACTTCAACTGGAACTATTTCTTCTTTAAATCTTCCACTTTTTATAGCTGCTTCTGCTCTGTTTTGACTTTGTACAGATAATTCATCTTGTTGTTCACGAGTGAAACCATATTTTTTTGCTATATTTTCTGCAGTAACTCCCATATGATATTCATTGAAGATGTCCCATAGTCCATCATGTACCATATAGTCTACAATTTTTCCGTCTCCCATTCTTTGTCCCCATCTAGTTGATTCTAATAGATAAGGTGCCATAGACATGTTTTCTGTACCTCCAGCTACAATTACATCTGCGTCTCCACAAACAATAGCTTGAACTGCTAATTCTACTGCCTTAAGTCCTGATCCACAAACTTTATTAATTGTAAATGAAGGAACTTCTATTGGAATTCCACTATGAATAGAAACTTGTCTAGCTACGTTTTGTCCTTGTCCTGCTTGCAATACATTACCAAAAATAAGTTCTTGAATCATTTTTGGCTCAACTTTTGCCCTTGCCATAGCTTCTTTTACAGCTATTGAACCTAAATCTACTGCTGAAACGTTTTTGAAAACACCTCCGTAAGATCCTACTGGTGTTCTAACTGCTGATGCAATAACAACTTCTTTCATAATCCTGCCTCCTATAATTTTTATTTTATTAATTTTTAAAAACATATTATAAATATATTGTAATAGAAATTTAAAAAATTTCAATATCCACAACAATATATAATATGCAATTTTCATGCCATAATTATACTATCTTATAAATCTTGAAAATCAGTATATAATTTATACAATAGCCTAATATACAGACCTTCTAAATAATAAGATATTTGGCATATTTTTTATTTATATTAAAGTGTATACAACAAGATACATTCAAGACAGATTTCTCTTGGTGTTTTGTATACTTTTATCTACAGTTACAAATGTTCTGTAGATAAAAGTATACAAAACTAACTAAAATTCCTCTATTCCATACTTAGTAATTTTTTTATATAAAGCTGTTCTATGGATTCCTAGTTTTTTAGCAGCTAAAGTCTTATTGCCTTTAGCTATGTCTAAAGCTTTCTCTATTGTATCTTTTTCAACCTGAGACATTATGTTTTTTAAGTTACCTACACTATCCGTATACCCAACCTTATCATTATCTATCTTATTTATTATTCTTTCTGGTAAGTTTTTTTGAGAAATGACTTTTCCTGGAGTTAAATTAATGGCCCTTTCCAATATATTTCGTAGTTCTCTAACATTCCCAGGCCAACTATATTTTTTAAGAGTATTTATTGTTTCTTTAGTAATTCCTTTTTTGTCTAAATTCATTTCTTCCAGAAGATTTTTTAATATTTCTATAGCTAATGCTTCAATATCTTCTGTTCTTTCTCGAAGAGGAGGGACTTCTATAGGCACTACATTTAATCTATAGTATAAATCTTCCCTGAATTTTCCCTTTTTTATTTGTTCTTCTATATTTTCATTTGTTGCTGCAATTACTCTAGCATCTAAAATTATTTTCTTATTGCTTCCTATTCTTTCAAATTCTTTAGCTTCTAATACCCTTAAAATCTTAGCTTGCATTTCTAGTGGCATAGTTCCTATCTCATCTAAAAAAATAGTTCCTCCCATAGCTTGTTCAAACTTCCCTAACTTGCCTTCATTCCTAGCTCCTGTAAAAGCACCTTTATCATATCCAAATAATTCAGATTCCAAAAGATCCCTAGGTATTGCAGCACAATTAATAGTTATAAAAGCTTCCTTTCTTCTATAACTGGCATTATGAATTGAGTGGGCAAATAATTCTTTCCCAGTACCAGATTCACCAGTTATAAGCACAGTTGAATTTGTTTCAGCCGCCATTTTTCCTATCCTTTTTAGATATTCTATTTTTGGACTTTTTCCAATAATACTATCAAAACAATACTTGGCGCCTTCTATTCTTTCAATTTCACCCTTATATTTATTTATCTTTGATTGTAAGTCTAAAAGATGATGAGCCAATTCTTTCACTTGACTAATATCTTTAAATAAAACAGTTCCCATGGCACCTACAACTTTCTCCCCTTTAAATATAGGGATCCTGTTAGTTATCATATCATGTCCTTGTATCCTTTGAACATCTTTTATTTCTTTTTTTCCTGTTTTAACTACTATATGCATGCGAGTATTCTCTATAATCTCTTCTACAGCTTCTCCTATAACCTCTTCTTCTTTTATTCCCATTAACTTATCATAATTCATTTTTACTATCTTGCCCTCAGAGTCTACCAATACATAACCTTCATAGGCATAAACTAAAATATCCTCTAATACATCAATACTATTTCTAAGTTCCGCTAATACATCTATCAATTAATCACCTCTTAGGAGTTTTGCTCCAATAATATATCAACTATCTTTTGGCTAGCTTTTCCGTCTCCATAAGGATTTACTGCCTTTGCCATTTTATCATACTCTTCTTCTTTTGACAAAAGTATATCTAACTCATTGTAAAGCTTTTCATAACTTGTACCTACTAGTTTTGCAGTACCTGACTCTATACCTTCTGGTCTTTCTGTCTCTTCTCTAACTACAAGTACAGGTTTGCCTAGTGTAGGTGCTTCTTCTTGAAGTCCTCCTGAATCTGTAACTACTAAGTTTACCTTTGCCATAAGATTTGTAAATGGCTCATAATCTAAGGGTTCTATTATATGAATTCTATTATTATTAGCTAATATCTTCCTAGCAATTTCTCTAACTTTTGGATTTAAATGAATTGGAAAAACAACTTCCACATTTTCATATTTATTTACTATGTCCTTTATTGCATTAAATATATTTTCCATAGGTTTTCCTATGTTTTCTCTCCTATGAGATGTCAAAAGAATTACCTTTTTATTTTTATAATCTAATTTATTTAATAATTCTTCTTTAAATATGTAATCCTCTTTTATTGTATATTGTAATGCATCTATAACTGTATTTCCTGTAATAAATATATTTTCTTCTGGATAATCTTCTTTAATTAAATTTTGTCTATTTCTCTCCGTTGGTGCAAAATGAAAATTGGTAACTATACCTGTTAATTTTCTATTTGCTTCTTCTGGATAAGGCGAATAGATGTTTCCACTTCTCAAACCTGCTTCTACATGTCCTATCTTGACACCTTGATAAAATGCAGCTAATGCTCCTGAAAACACAGTAGTAGTATCTCCTTGAACCAATAGTACATCTGGTTTCTCCTTTATAATTACCTCTTCTAATCCTTGTAAAGCTTTAGTTGTTATGCCAGTCAAAGTTTGTCCCGGCTTAAATATATTTAAATCATAATCTGGAACTATCTTAAATAAATTTAGTACTTGATCAAGCATTTCTCTATGCTGAGCTGTAATGCATACAACAGACTCTACACCTTGTCTTTTCTCTAATTCCTTAACAATAGGTGCCATCTTAATTCCCTCTGGTCTAGTTCCAAATACAGTCATTATCTTCATCTTAATCACAACCTTTCTATCTTATCTACATTATTGTTTATTTTCAAACAATCCCATTCTTATAGCTATTAGGACTGAAGAAATCAACATTCCTACTGATACATATACTGCCTGCTTGCTATTTGCCTTGGATACTAATATGGCAAAAACTCCAAACACTGCAGATATTGCATATAATATCAAGACTGCCTTTCTCTGTGAAAATCCTCTATTTAACAATCTATGATGTAAATGCCCCTTATCTGCTGCTGCAACAGATTGACCACTTAATAATCTTCTAAATATTGCAAATGTGGTATCAAAAATAGGTACTCCCAGTATTATAATTGGTGCAATCACTGCTATAGCGGCAACACTTTTCATTGCTCCTTCTATAGATATAACTGCCAACATAAAACCTAAAAACAATGCTCCAGTATCTCCCATGAAAATCTTTGCTGGGTTAAAGTTAAAAGGTAAAAAGCCTATACAAGCTCCAGCAACTGCAGCTGAAAGTATAGTTATATGAGTATATCCAAATATATTTGCTACAACCATAAGTGATAAACTAGATATAGTTGCTACTCCAGCTGAAAGTCCATCTAATCCATCAATAAAATTCAATGTATTTGTAATCCCTACTACCCAAAACAAGGTAATGGGAATAGATAGCCATCCAAGTTGCAAAAGTGTAGTACTCTTTGCAAATGGATTAGTTATATATTCAATTCTTATACCTCCAATTACTAGCACTACAGCGGCTAATATTTGAACTATTAATTTATATTTAGGTTTAAGTTCCTTTAAATCATCTATAACTCCGCCTGCTACAATAACAAGTCCACCTATTAAAATAGAAATCATAGTTTTATCTAAAGGCAAAAATATCAACATAGATAAAACTACTCCTATAAATATAGCTAATCCTCCTATTAAAGGCATAGGTTTTTTATGTACTCTTCTATTATCCTTTGGAATATCTACAGCTCCAATCTTAATAGCCAGTTTCCTTACTAAAGGAGTGGCTATAAAAGACGTTAGAGCTGCAAGTATAAATGGTGCTATGAATACTCCCATATTACCCTCTCTTTCTACTTAGTGCCAAATAGTCTGTCCCCAGCATCTCCAAGACCTGGCACTATATAAGCATCTTTGTTTAATTTTTCATCTAAAGCTGCTACATAGATATCAACTTCTGGATGAGCTTTTTTAACTGCTTCAACACCTTCAGGCGCTGCTACTAGGCAAACAAATTTAATAGACTTTGCTCCCTTTTCTTTTAAAAACTCAATAGCTGTTGTTGCTGATCCACCTGTTGCTAACATTGGATCAAGTACTATTAATTCTCTTTCCTCAATGTCCTTAGGCAACTTACAATAATATTCTACAGGTTTTAATGTTTCTGGATCACGATATAATCCAATATGACCTACTCTAGCTGCAGGTAAAAGTTGTAACATTCCATCTACCATTCCCAAACCTGCCCTTAATATAGGTATAAGTCCTACTTTTTTACCTGATATAACTTGTGAAATCATCTTCCCAACGGGAGTTTCTATTTCTATTTCTTCCAATGTGAAATCCCTAGTTACCTCGTAAGCCATTAATGTTGATATCTCTGTTACTAACTCTCTAAATTCCTTTGATCCTGTGTTTTTATCCCTAATAAGTGTAAGTTTATGCTTAATAAGGGGATGATCAAGTACTACTACCTTTGCCATATAAAAAACTCCCTTCAAAATCTTAATTATTTTCTTTTAACATTATAACACAAACTAACACTCAATTTCACTAATTTTATTAACTCTTCTTTCATGCCTTCCACCAGCAAATTCTGTTCTTAGCCAAATATCAACAATCTCTAGGGCTAAATCTTTTCCTATAACCCTTCCACCAAGGGCCAAAGCATTAGCATTATTATGTTCTCTACTCATTCTTGCAGAATAACTATCTCCGCACAAAGCACACCTAACTCCCTTAACCTTGTTAGCTGCTAAAGATATACCAATACCTGTACCACAGACAACAATAGCCCTATCTACCTCTCCTGACATAATAGCTTCCCCTGCTTTTCTACCATAATCAGGATAATCAACAGATTCCTCTGAATTAGTTCCATAATCAATATATTCAATTCCTTTTTTTTCAAGATGTTCCCTTATATGTTCTTTTAATTCATAACCTCCATGGTCACTAGCTAGACCTATTTTCATTTGTATTCCTCCCAGTCTTTAATCAACAATATTATAAATGCAATGAGCAATCTCATCTCTTGTACTTTGATATATTTTGAAATTACCACCAAAGGGATCTATTATATCCTCTTCCTTTTTATACGCATATTCTTTTAAAGTAAAAACCTTATTTTTAACTTCTGGATATTTTCCTCTAATTATATCTTTATGTGATCTAGACATTGTCAGTATTAAATCTGAATCAATCACTAATTCTCTATCCAATATGCTAGATCTATGATTTGATATATCTATATTTATTTCAGCCATAGCCCTTATTGCATTATGGGCTGCAGGCCAAGTATCAAATACTGATATTCCTGCTGATTTTACATTTATATCAAGGCCCTTTTTCTTTGCCAATGATTTTAATATGCCTTCAGCCATAGGGCTTCTACAAGTATTACCTGTACACACAAATAAAATGTTCATTTATCCACCTCTTTATGTTCTAATCACTCTACCAGAAGATGCCTTCATCATTCTATTCATTATAGCAAGACCTATATTAGATATCTCTATACCTTCTGCCAATATTATATCAACATTTTCCTCATCCATTATTCTCAATATATTAAATAAATTATGGCTTATAGTTTCTGGTCTTTTTCTACTTCCTAAGGATAAGCTTAATACATCCTTATAGTAATCCTTTGTCTCATCTGTACACATTATACCAGTTTTTTTACCTTTTTTCCTATATTCTATTATTTCTTTATTAATCGTATCAATTATATTGTCTATTTCTCCAGTAAATACTATCATTTCTGCATTTGGAGCATAGTGCTTGTACTTTTGTCCTGGAGATTTTGGAATAATATTTTCATCTGAACTTATTATACTAGAATCAACTTCTATATTAGAAATTATCTCCTTTAAATCTTCCTTAGTTACTGCTCCAGGCCTTAAAATCATAGGAATATCTCCCGATAAATCTAAAACTGTAGATTCAATCCCTACACCTGTACTTCCTCCATTGATTATCATATCTACCTTGCCGACTAAATCATCTATTACATGTTTAGCTGTAGTCGGACTAGGTTTCCCTGAAAGATTTGCAGAAGGAGCCGCTATAGGTATATTAGCTTCTTTTATTATTTCTAGTGCTATATTATTTCTAGGCATCCTTATAGCAACACTATCTAAACCTGCAGTTATTATATAAGGAACCTTAGAAGATTTTTTAAAGATAATAGTAAGTGGTCCTGGCCAAAACTTTTCCATGCAAAGTCTAGCTATATGTGGAATATCCTCAACAAGTTCTTCTACTTGTTCTATAGAATGAACATGAAGAATTAAAGGATTGTCACTTGGTCTTCCCTTAGCTTGGAATATTTTCTTAACAGCCTCAGTATCAAGTCCATTTGCACCAAGACCATAAACAGTCTCAGTAGGAAATACTACCGTACCTCCAGTTTGTAAAATATCCACAGCTTGCTTTATAATTTTTCTATCTATATTATCTACATCTAGGTTTTCAATTTTAGTTTCCATGATATACTCCTTATTTTAATTACTTTATATAAAGTATAGTACATTAGAGAAAATTTAACAATCAAAATATATAATCCTTCAATTAAATATTAAATAAATAATTAATATTTTTTATACTAGCTTCATATATATAGATAAATAGGGGTGATTTTCTTGAGTGAACTTTATATAGGATTTATTGGACTTATGGTGGGAGTTCTAGGTACTGGCATTGGTAGCCTTATAGGAATTTCAATAAGAAAAACCAATAGAATATCTAGCTTTTTATTAGGTCTTACTGGTGGCTTTATGCTTTTTATAGTTAGCTTTCATCTATTTCCTGAGGCTTTCTATTTAGGGGGAATGTTAATTGTATTATTAGGCGTACTTATAGGATTATTTATTATTGTTTTCTTAGACTTTTTACTAGACAAGTTGTCTTATTTTGGCTTTATAAAATCAGGCATTATTTTAGCACTTAGTGTTGCAATCCATAATTTACCTGAAGGACTGGCCTTAGGATCCAGTCTTGTAGGGATGTCAGACTTTGGATCAATACTTGTCTTAGCTATGTTTTTACACAATATTCCTGAAGGAATATCAATCTCTATTCCATTGAGTATGAAAAAAATGAATAAATGGAAAATATTCTTACTTGCAGTAATGGCAGGTGTACCAACTGGAATAGGTGCGTATTTAGGTGCATATTTAGGAACTATCTCACAAGAAATAATAGCATTATCCTTGTCCATAGCTGGTGGAATAATGCTTTATATAGTATGTGACGAACTTATACCTAAGGGAAAAGCTCTTTATAAGGGTAAAACATCTAGCATAGCTGTAATCTTAGGATTTCTATTAGGGATAGCCCTATATTTCAAGTAAATATTAAAATAAGTATCAAAAATGGTGCCAGGCACCATTTTTGATACTTATTTAAAATTGCAAAATAATTATGAACCTAACTTTTTAGCTTGGTCAGAGGTAATAAGTGCATCTATCATTTCATCTAAATCTCCATCGACAAAATTTCCCAATTTATGAAGTGTTACGTTTATTCTATGGTCTGTTACTCTTCCTTGAGGAAAATTATATGTTCTTATCCTTTCAGATCTATCTCCTGTACCAACTTGAATCTTTCTCTCTTCAGCTATTTCTGCTGCCTGATCACTTTGCATTTTATCATATAATCTAGTTTTCAATATTTTCATAGCCTGTGCCTTGTTTTTAGTCTGACTTTTTTCATCTTGGCAAGATACTACTAATCCTGTAGGTATATGAGTTATTCTAATAGCTGAATCCGTAGTATTTACGTGCTGTCCACCTGCACCTGATGCCCTATAAGTATCTATTTTCAATTCATTAGCATGTAAGTCTATATCTACATCTTCCGCTTCTGGAAGAACTGCAACTGTAGAAGTAGATGTATGAATTCTACCACTTGACTCTGTTTCAGGAACTCTTTGTACTCTGTGTACTCCTGATTCATACTTTAATCTACTATATGCTCCCTTACCTTTTATCATAAATATTACTTCTTTAAATCCACCTATTCCAATTTCATTGGTAGACATTATTTCAGTTTTCCATCCTTTTCTCTCTGCATATCTAGAATACATCCTATAAAGAACACCTGAGAAAAGAGCTGCTTCGTCTCCGCCTGCTCCGCCTCTTATCTCCACTATAACGTTTTTATGATCATTAGGGTCTGTTGGTATTAAAAGCACTCTAAGTTCTTCATCTACAACACTTAAATGTTCTTCTAATTCCTTTATTTCTTCTTTAACTAACTCATGCATATCATCTTCTAATTTTTCTCTAAGCATCTCTTGAGCATCTTCTAGTTCACTTCTAGTTTGTATATATTCTCTATATTTAAAAACTATAGGTTCAATATCTGCATGCTCTATCATTAACTTTTGCCATTTTTCACTATTGCTAATAACTTCAGGATCTATTACTTCCTTGTTCAATTCTTCATATCTCTCTTCAATAGAAGCCAATTTATCTATCATAATACCACTCCTTCATAATTCAATTATAATTAAGACTATTAAATAATTACCTATTATAATTAATTGAATTAATTATTGCAATTCTTTTTATATTTCAATTAATAATTTACAACTTTTTTCTTCTTTTAATTTTGTTTATAACTACCGACCCTAGAGCCCCTACTATTATAAGGTAAATAGGATTTATTCCTAAAAATACTATAAGTAAAGCCGAAACAAAAGATACAATCATGGCTATATAACCTAGTTTTGCAGTTTCTGTTAATTTATATACAGCTGAAAGGATTAAAGCAACTATGGCAGGCCTAATTCCTAAAAACACCTTATCTATTATAGGATTATCCCTATACTTGAAAAAGAACTTTGCCACAATTAATATTATAAAGAAAGAAGGCAAGACAGTTCCTAATGTTGCTAAAATAGCTCCTGGAACTCCCTTTATTCTATAGCCAACATAGATACTAGTATTTATTGCAACAGCTCCTGGAGCACCTTGAGCTAATGCTATTGCATCTAAGAACTCTCTTTCATCCATCCATCCTCTTTTAATTACTATTTCATCTTGAATAATAGGTATCATGGCATATCCTCCACCAAAGGTAAAAGCTCCTATCTTAAAAAAGGTTAAAAAGATTTTAAGTAACATTGCTTACCTCCTTTAGTAAATAATCACTCCAAGTATTCCGCATATTACAAGACCTATAATAGGATTAAGTTTCTTAAAAGTTACAGTATAAAATAAGCCTATAGCAATTAGTATAGATTTAAAATCAATAAAGGCATCTTTTCCTACAGTAACTGCAGCTGCAGCTATTAAACCCAATACAATAGGCCTAATGCCTGTAAAAATCCAATCTACATAAGGTGAATGTTTAAACTTTTCAACAAAGTGAAATATTAAACTCATGACTATAAAGGATGGCAATATTACTGCAGTAGTAGCCAAAATAGAGCCTAATATTCCTGCTACTTTATAGCCTAAAAAGGTAGCTGAATTTACAGCTATAGAACCTGGTGTCATCTCTGCAATTGCTAAAATATCTACAAATTCTGAAGAACTTAACCAACCATGGACTTTTATTATTTCATCTTCTATAAGTGGAAGCATTGCATATCCGCCACCAAAGCTAAATGCACCTATTTTAAAAAATGAAATAAATAATTTTAATAGTAATTTCAAAAAACCACCTACCTTAGCTAATGCCTAGAGCCACACGATCATGTCCTTGTAAATCCTTGATGATTTTAATTTCTTTAAATCCATTGGAAATCAAAATATCCTTTACAGATTTCCCTTGATCATATCCTATTTCGTAAATTAAAAGTCCATTCTTTTTTAAGAATTTCTTGCTTTTGGAAGTTATCTCCCTATAAAAATCAAGTCCATCCACTCCACCATCTAAAGCTAGTTTAGGCTCAAAATCTTTCACTTGTACTTCCAAAGTGTCTATTACATCCCTTTTTATATATGGAGGATTAGACGTGATTATTGTAAAAAACTCATCACACTCTTTTTCTTTTAAAGCTTCAAATAAATCTCCTTTATAAAACTTAGCATTAGATATATTTAGTCTTTCTTTGTTTTTATTTGCAATCTTAAATGCAATATGGCTAATATCTATACCATATACATAAGTATTTTTTAAATAATATGCCAAACTCAGAGAAATAGCTCCACTACCAAAGCCTATATCCAGTATATTAATTTCATCATCCTTATACCCCTCATTTACATAATCTATGATATATTCTACCAAAGTTTCTGTGTCAGGTCTAGGAATCAGGACCCCTTCTTCTAAAAGAAAATCTAGTCCCATAAATTCCCTTTGTCCAAATATATAATGTATAGGATATCCCTTAGCCCTTTTTTCGATTAAAGCTAAAAATTCTTCACCTATGGAGTCATCTATTTCTCTGTCTCCATAAGTGAAGATATAGGATTTATCTACATTTAATAAATTAGATAATATTAAAATAGATTCTCTAATGTCTATTTTTGATTTTCTTAATAAGTCATTTATCTCTACCATTTATCTTCCTCGCTATCACCTGTTAATACAGCTTCTAAAGAAGCTATAGCAACTTCTATCTGAGGACCATCTGGTTCCTTAACAGTAGCCAATTTTTGAATCATAAGCCCAGGATAAGATAAATAATAAGCAAGTTTAGAATTGCTTTTTCCGATTAATTTATTTATTTCATAAGATATACCTGCGATTACAGGAAACATTAAAATTCTAACTAGAAATCTTTGTAATGGATTTGGCCATCCAAAAAAAGAAAGGACTAATATACTTACTATCATTACCATGAAAAGAAAGCTAGTTCCACATCTTGGATGAAGTATAGGGTATTTCTTTACATTTTCAACTGTAAGTTTATCACCATTCTCATAACAGTGAATAGTCTTATGTTCTGCTCCATGATATTCAAAAACTCTTTTTATATCTTCAAATCTAGATACAGATACTACATATATTAAAAATATACTTATCCTAATTGCTCCCTCAACTAAATTAAGGACAATAGGACTTTCTATCCATTTCTTAAATAAATTCGTTATAATAGTAGGTATAATCATAAAAACACCTACAGCCAATACCATTGAAAATAAAACAGTTATAAACATTTCAACATTTTCTGCATTATCCTTAAAAATCCTTTGAATAAAAGATTCTTTAAGGTCTTCTTCTTGTTCTTCTTCCTCAAAAAACTCAGCAGAATACATTAAAGCTTTAGTTCCAATTACCATAGCTTCTACTAATGATACTACTCCTCTTAAAAAAGGAATCCCAAATATCTTATATCTCATAGCTAATGTATTTAATTTATCTATTTTTAATTCTATTTCACCATCTGGTTTTCTAACAGCTATGGCCACTTCATTGGGACCACGCATCATAATGCCTTCAATCAAAGCTTGCCCTCCTATAGACGTAATGTGTTTAGGAGTTCTATTTATATCTTTGATCTTCATACAATCACCTCACTAAGTTAGGTCATATCACATAGTAGTGCAACTCAAATCTATTTGTTCGCTTCGCTCACATAGATTTGTGCAAGTTAGGTCATAAAAAATAAAGGTTAGATGCTTCTAGCAACTAACCCAGTTTTTCAATACTCTTACTTGTTGGACAAACTCAAATAAATTAACCTCTGTTATATTTCTTATTGAATTTTTCAATACGTCCACCACGTTCAGCGAATTTTTGACGTCCTGTAAAAAATGGATGGCATTCTGAACAAATCTCAACTTTAAGTTCGTCTTTAACAGAACCAGTTTCGAAAGTATTACCACAAGCACATTTTACAATAGCTTTTTTATATTCTGGTTGTATATCTTTCTTCATTGCTTTCACCTCTCTTCAACTACTATATATAATAACAAATTTTTTACATAATTCAACCACTAAATTATATCATACCTCTTATTTGTTTTCAACTAAAAGTAAATTTTATTTCTCATCTTTCTTATAAAGTCATCGTTGTCCTTACTTCTAACTAAATTTTGAATTAAGTTTTCCGTAACTTCTTGATTAGAAGCATTTCCCATGGCCTTTCTAATTGACCATATTGTTTCTAATTCTATTTGAGAAAGCAGCAGTTCTTCTTTCCTAGTACTTGATTTATTGATATCAACAGCAGGGAAAATTCTTTTTTCAGATAATCTTCTATCTAAATGTATTTCCATATTACCTGTACCTTTAAACTCTTCAAAAATTACATCATCCATACGGCTACCTGTATCTACTAAAGCAGTAGCAAGTATAGTCAAGGAGCCTCCTTCTTCTAGCTTTCTAGCAGCTCCAAAAAATCTTTTAGGTTTATGTAATGCACCTGGATCTAATCCTCCTGAAAGTGTTCTTCCTGTAGATGGTATAGTTAAATTGTAGGCTCTAGCAAGTCTAGTAATACTATCTAACAATACTACTACGTCTTTTCCATGTTCTACAAGTCTTTTTGCCCTTTCAAGAACTATCTCAGCTACCTTTGTATGATGTTGAGGTAATTCATCAAATGTAGAATAAACCACATCACCTTTTACTGACCTTTTCATATCTGTAACTTCTTCTGGTCTTTCATCAATTAAAAGTACAATAATTTCTATATCTGGGTGATTTTCAGCTATGGCATTAGCTACTTTTTTTAGAAGAGATGTCTTTCCGGCCTTAGGTGGAGATACGATCATACCTCTTTGACCTTTACCTATTGGTGCAATCAAATCTATCATTCTAGTTGATAGCTCTGAAGCATCAGTTTCAAGCTTTATTCTTTGTCTTGGATATATGGGGGTCAAACTTTCGAAATTAGGTCTTCGTCTACTAGTTTCTGGGTCCATATCATTAACAGATTTTACATATAGAAGGGCGTTATACCTCTCACCAGGGTTTGGATCCCTAGTAACACCAAATATCTTATCGCCTGTCCTTAACTTAAATCTTCTAATTTGAGAAGGAGAAATGTATATATCATCTTCACCAGATAAGTAATTATCAGATCTTAAAAATCCATATCCATCTTGATGTATTTCCAAAACTCCTTCAGCTGTATTTATAGTATCCATATTCTCTAATTCTTCAGTTACCTTATCAGGCAATTTATCAGTTTCTATATCTTCTAAATTCAATTCTTGGTTAGCTTGTTCATGAATATTTTTATTACCATTCTGTTTAAGATTATTTCCTTTTTGAGAATTTCCACTTACTATCAATTTAATCAATTCATCTTTCTTGTACCTATAAGAACTAGGTATCTTTAAGAGTTTTGCAATTTCTCTTAAATCCACCAGCGTCTTTCTCGATAATTCCTTTTCATTCAAAATAAAACCCTCCTGTAGGGTGTTCCCCTATTGTTTTAATTATTTGGCATATTCTGGTTTCTGATCTAGTTTATGAGTTGATTCTATAAATCTTATAGTACCAGTTTCAGCTCTTAGAACTAATGTATGTGTAGTTGCTATATTGTTTTCTTGATATTTTACTCCTTCTAAAAGTTCACCATAGGATACTCCAGTAGCTGCAAAAACTACTTCATTTCCCTTAACTAAGTCATCAGTATAATAAACTTTCTCACAGTCTGCGCCCATTTCATCGCATCTTCTTTTATGTTCTTCATTAATTGGATTTAAAACTCCTTGAAATTCTCCGCCTATACACTTTAAGGCAGCTGCAGAAATAACTCCCTCTGGTGCTCCTCCAATTCCCATTAAAATATCTACACCAGAATAATCAAAGCAAGTAGATATAGCACCTAAAACGTCTCCATCTGAGATCATCTTTATCCTTGCACCTACTCTTCTTATTTCTTTAACTAATTCATCATGTCTAGGTCTATCTAATACAATAACAGTTACCTCAGATATATCCTTTTCCAATGCCTTAGCTACATTCTTGATGTTTTCTTCTACAGATGCATTTATATCTATATGTCCATTAGCCCTTGGTCCAACTGCTATCTTGTTCATATAAGTATCTGGAGCATGAAGCATACATCCCCTAGGAGCTATAGCTAAAACAGATATACCATTAGGTAGTCCATTTGCTACTGAAGTTGTTCCATCTAAAGGATCTACAGCTATATCAACCTTTAAACTATCTTCTCCAGCTATACCAATTTGTTCTCCAATATATAACATAGGAGCTTCATCCATCTCGCCTTCACCTATAACTACAACACCGTCTATATTTACAGTATCAAACATACGTCTCATAGCATCTACCGCAGCTTGATCCGCAGCATTTTTATCTCCTCTACCTAAATGTTTAGCACTTGCAAGAGCTGCTGCCTCTGATACCCTTGCTAAATTTAGTGGTAAATTTCTATCCATTTTAACACTCCTTATTTCGAATTTGTATTTTCCCAATCCTTTAAAAACTTTTCAATTCCTATATTAGTTAAAGGATGATCTAACATTTGATTAAATACCTTATAAGGTACAGTTGATATATGTGCCCCAGCCTTAGCTGCTCCCAATACATGCATAGGATTTCTTATACTTGCTGCTATTATTTCACAGTCTATATCATGCAAAGCAAATACTCCAGCTATATCTTCTACTACATACATACCTTCATTTCCAACATCATCTAATCTACCTACAAATGGACTAACATAGCTAGCTCCAGCCTTAGCTGCTAAAAGAGCTTGATTTGCAGAGAATACTAAAGTAACATTTGTCTTTATTCCCTCACTGGTCAAAATCTTTACAGCCTTTAAACCTTCCTTAATCATAGGTACTTTAATAATTATATTTTTATCTATTTTAGCCAATTCTCTAGCCTCACTTAGCATGCCATCTAGATCTAAAGAAACTACCTCAGCACTAATAGGTCCATCCACTATTCCTGCAATTTCCTTAACAACTTCTTTGAAGTCCCTGCCTTCCTTAGCAATTAAACTAGGATTAGTAGTTACTCCACATATTACTCCCCAGTCATTTATTTCTCTAATTTCATCCACATTTGCAGTGTCTATAAATAACTTCAACAATTTCACCTTCCTGTTAATTTAAAATTATTAACACCATCAGCCAGAAGGATCTTAGCTTTTAAGTCCTTCTGGATAAAGGTGTTATCAAAGCTTCTTATTTAATAACTCCAGCTTTTATTTTGCTTTCCCTGCTGAACCAAATATATTCATTTTTTCTATAATTTTTTCTTTCATTCCAGCTTTTGCTGGTTTTAATATTTTTCTTGGGTCTATTTCATTTGGATTTTTTTTGAGTAGGTTTTTAACGCCTTCAGAGAATTTTATTCTTAGATCTGTATCTATATTTATTTTAGATATTCCTAGAGGAACTGCTTTTTTGATAGCTTGTTCTGGAACTCCTGAAGAACCATGTAATACTAAAGGAACATCTACTGTTTCACGAATAGTTTTTATTCTGTCATAATCTAACTTTGGCTCTCCTTGGTATACACCATGAGCTGTACCAACAGCTATTGCTAAGAAGTCTACTCCTGTTTCATCTACAAATCTTTTAGCTTCTGCTGGATCTGTAAAAGTAGCATCTCTTTCATCTACAGTTACATCATCCTCTGTTCCACCTATCTTACCTAACTCCGCCTCTACTGACACACCTGCTGCATGTGCAATCCTTACGATTTCTTTAGTAAGCTTGATATTTTCTTCTAAAGGATACTTAGAAGCATCAATCATAACAGAAGTAAATCCATGTCTAATACATTGAATTATTTGTTCAAAATCTGTACCATGATCTAAATGTAATGCAACTGGAACTTTGGCATTTCTACCAGCTAATTTGCCTAAAGCAGCAATATACTCAACTCCAGCATAATTTATGCCCCCTTGACTAGCTTGTAATATAACTGGTGAATTAGTTTCTTCTGCAGCTTCAATTATAGCCTGTACAATCTCCATATTGTTTACATTAAAAGCCCCAACAGCATAGCCATTTTTTTGAGCATCTAATAATATTTCTTTTCCTGTAACTAGCACAAAAATCCCTCCACTTTTTATTATTATATACTATTATATCAGATTTCATCACTATTATATAGATAATAATGGAATAATAATGATAAAGTGCAACTTATCCTGTTATTTTAGTGCCAATTTCTCCTACTAATGCCTTGTCTGCATTTTCTAAAGAAGTTATATAAGAAGCTTTACCTTTCTTAGCAAATTCCAAGGCAGCCTCTACCTTTGGTCCCATACTACCCTTTGCAAATTGTCCATCTTCTATATATTTCTCTATGTCTTCTATACTTACATTTCTTAAGGCCTTTTCATCTGATTTACCATAATTTATATAAACATTATCAACATCAGTAAGTATCATAAATATATCAGCATCTACTTCCTCTGCTAATCTATATCCACTTCTATCCTTATCTATTACAGCCTCTACTCCTCTATGAATCCCATTTTCCAATACTACAGGTATTCCTCCACCACCACAAGCTATAACTATAGTATCATTATCTACTAAGTTTTTTATAATATCCTTTTCCAGTATACTAATAGGATTTGGTGAAGCAACTACCCTTCTCCAACCTCTATTTGAATCTTCTTTTAAATTCCAGCCTTTTTCCTTCATTAAAAACTTAGCATCTTCTTCAGTAAAAAATGAACCTATAGGCTTACTAGGATCATCAAAGCCTTCATCATCTTTAGATACTTGCACCCTAGTCAATAAGTTAACTACATTCTTTTCAATACCTAAGTCCCTTAATTGATTTATCAAAGACTGTTCTATCATATATCCTATAAATCCCTGAGTCTCTGCAGTTAAGACATCTAAAGGCATTTGAGGAACTATAGATTTAGCTTCTTCATTTTGACGAAGCAGATTACCTACTTGAGGTCCATTACCATGAGTAATAATCAACTTATATCCGTCCTTTATTAGCTTTACAAGGACCTTACAACTTTTCTCCACATTTGCTAACTGAGTTTCATAATCTCCATTTTGACCTGGTTGAAGTATTGCATTGCCGCCTAATGCTACTACTATCTTTTTCACATAATTCCCCCCAATAGATAAAATATTAAAACAAAGACTCTTACTTAAATTAAGTAAGAGTCTTTCATATTTATTTCTTTTTTAATCCTAATATTTCTCTTGCTTCGTCAGGAGTTGCTATTTCTCTACCTAACTCTTTAGCTATTCTAACTACTTTTTCAACTAATTGACCATTAGATTCAGCTAATACTCCTTTTTCTATATAAACATTATCTTCAAATCCAACTCTAACATGTCCGCCCATAGCCATACCTATCATAGCCATTGGAATTTCATGTCTACCAACACCTGATACAGTCCAAGTAGAACCTTCTGGTAAAGTGTCTACAAGAAATGCTAAGTCTCTAGCAGTTGCTGTCATTTGAACTCCTAATACAAAGTCAAAATGCATTGGTTTCTTGATAAATCCTTGTTTCTCATATGCTATAGCATAATCTACCATACCTTTATCAAATACCTCTATCTCTGGTTTAACTCCTCTTTCGATCATAATACGACCAAAGTTTTTAATAGTATTGTCTGTATTTGTAAATACTTCGTCTCCACCAAAGTTAAGAGTACCACAGTCTAAAGTTGCCATTTCTGGTCCTAGTTCTGTTGGTTGAAGTCTTTCTTCGTCAGTCATACCAACTGCTCCACCTGTTGAAGGTTGAACAATCACGTCTGGACAACGTCTCAATATTTCATCCATACATGCTTTAAATCTAGCCTTGTCTTGTGTTGGAGTACCATCATCGTTCCTTACATGAAGGTGAATAATGCTAGCTCCTGCTTTATATGCAGATTCTGCTTCTCTACCAACTTCCTCTACTGTATAAGGAATATTTGGATTATGTTCTTTAGTAACTTCTGCTCCAGAAATAGCTGCAGTTATTATTAATTTTTCCATATTTTCGAAACCTCCCCTATGAAGCCTATGCCTCAAATTTTAAATATCTTATTTATTCTATTATTTTCTTTGTTTTCCTTTTGGTACTACACATGTTCCTTCTGCTATTGCTACTACTACTGGTTCTTCTAATACATCACATGCTGAATCACTGATATCTGTTCTTGGTGCAATTACTTTTCTAGCTTCAAATTTCATTTTTCTAGAACTATTTCCTGCTTCTACTATTTCTCCAACAGCTTCAATGAAGTCTCCTGCATAAACTGGAGATTTAAATTCTACTTTATCATATGCTACGAATAAACCTTCATCTCCATCATTTCTGATTAAAAGTTCTGTAGCTACATCTCCAAATAATCCTAACATTCTTGCACCGTCTACTAAATTTCCACCATAATGTGCATCTTGAGTACTCATTCTTAATCTAATTGTAACTTTTTCCATTTCATAACCTCCATTATTTTTATCAACATACCTTATATTATAACATATACCCAATATAGTGACAAGTATCTAATATAGCTATATCTTAATTATTTATTGTTATTTAATATTAGTTGCCAACTGTTTTATATTGTTTATCTCTACTATTTTATCCATATATGTTGAATAAATCAATAAATTATCTAATTTTATTTTTTCATCTTTTACTATCTCTTCAAATAGTAGTTTATATCCCTCTAATTGATGGGAATAAGCTTTCTTCAAATATTGGCTTATATCTTTTTCCCTTTTTAATGGTCTATCAGTCTTATAGTCTAGTATAGTCCATTTATCGTCCTTAGATTTAACTAGTAAATCTATTACTCCATTTATTAGTATAGCTTTATTATGCTTTATTATAGTTTCTATTTCATTAGTTCCCATTAAATTTAGTATTTTATGGAACAATTCCTCATTATTGTCATCTAAGCCTATTGTAAAGGGTAATTCTACAAATATTTTTTCTGAATTCTGGAAAAGTATCTTTATATCTTCATTATCTATAAAATTCTTCAATAAATCTTTTACATATTGATAAAGTCTATCCTTTATCAATAGAATAACCTTTTCTCTTCCCTCTTCACTTTGTTTTTTTATTATATTTTCAACCCTCATGGTCTGTCCTGGATAAAAAAATCCTATATTTGTCTTATTTATTTCCATATTATCTATGGTCCTATCTACACTAGCTCTAGCACAGTAATCAATAGACTCTTGACTTATATCTTTTAAATTATTAGTAGCTTGAATTAAATATTCTATTGCCTTGTGAACAATACTACCATAAGTTTTACCTCTAGGTCCAAAATTAATCCTTATACTATCAGTAGCTTTTACTCTTTTTGCAGATTTAATCTTCAAACTCTTAGCTTTTATTTTTTCTCCATTGTTTATATAAAATCCCTTAGATTTAAATTTTGATGGACTAGATAGGACATAAGTTGAAGGATATATTTCTTTTTTAATCTGAAGTTCCTTTCTTAGCCTTCTTTCCATAATTTTACTCCTTGTTATCTTTGATATCTTATCTTTCTTCTCTATTGCCTTATCAAGCTTTATCTCTCTATCAATATTAGAAGATAAAGGATATAAAAAGGATTTTTCATCTAAAGCATTGGCAACTATTAGGACAGACTTAGCCCTAGTGGCTGCAACATAAAGAAGTCTATCTTGCTCAGCTTCTTTAAATTCATTTTCCCTTTCCTTCTTCAGATCCTCATCTGGTCCCTTGATTTTCATCTTTGAACTATATTTCATATATCCTATACTTTCATCTTTACTGTTTTTTTCAACATAATGACTATCACCAGATATATATCTTTTTTTATCCCCACCTGCTAATATAACTATAGCAGCCTCTAGACCCTTAGCTTTGTGAATATTCATTATCCTTAGAGCATCAGTAGCCTCTTTCTTGTTAATAGGAAGCTCATATTGTACTTTACTATTTATCAACATCTTTAACTCTTCTAGCAATTTATATATACTGTCGCATTCTCTAGTCTTCAATATCTCAACCACTTGTCCCAATGAAGACCTTGCATCTCTTAATTCCAAATCATCATAATCCCTATCAATTTCATAAACGCCAAGTTTATTTTCTATAAGAATTTCTATAAAGGCTATAGGACTCAATCTTCTAGAAAGATTGACTATTTTGTTTAAATATATAAAGGCATTCTTTACACTTAAATGTTCAATATTTTCTATTTCATCAATAGAAAATACAAACTTGAAAAGACTACTTTCTTCCTCTAAAAATAATTCAATAGTTTCTAAATCTAAATAAAAGGAATTTTTCAAAGCTGATACAATTTTTATATTATCCCTAGGATTCACTAAAGCATCTATAAGAGCAAACAAATTTAGTACTTCTCTAGTATCTCCTAAACTCTTTTCTCCAGCCAGCAAAGCAGCTATTCCCCTGTCCTTAAGTGCCCTAAGATATAGACCAGTTTCTTCATTAGCCTTTGTAAGCACCATTATATCTCTTGCTTCCACTGGTCTGTATTGATTTACATACTCTCCATCTTTTTTTATCTTTTCACTTATTATATAATTATTTAAAAAACTAACAATTAAATCCGCAACATATTCCTCATCATTTTCACCATAATCATACTTATAAATTCCCTGAAGATGTACATCCTCATATTCTCTATTGTCTTTATCTAAGGAATCATCCCATTGACTAAGTATCCTCTTAAATCCAGCTTGTAACTCACTAGAATTTTCTCCAAAAGCAAAGCCCTTCTCATCTTTTTTCTTAAAGGTGGATTGCACCCACTTACAAAGCTCATCTGATGATCTAAAATTTATATCTAAATAAACAACTTGTCCATTTTTATCTATAACTTCTTTTATCTGATTGTATATGCGAATATCTGCCCTTCTAAACCTATAAATTGACTGTTTGGGATCTCCTACTATAAATAGAGAACCTGGTCTAGGTTTAACACATTGCCAAGATTTAAGGTCTTTATACTTGGTCTCCTCATCTGCCAAATACATAATAAGCTCTATTTGCATAGGATCCGTATCCTGTGATTCATCCAAATAAAAATACCTATATTTGTTTTTCAAATGCAATCTAGCTTCCTCAGAATTCTTAACCAAATTTGAAGCCTTGTATAAAAGCTCATTGAAGGTAAGCTTGCCCTTATAATTTTTCTTCTTATAATCAACTATCATATTTATAAAATCTGTAGCCACATTATAGGGTAAAGCTTGTATTTTTATATAAAGATTATAAAGAGATTTTATCAACTCTTTATATCTATCTTCCTCTTTAAAGACTGAACTCTTCTTGTGCATTTCAAGAAAAAGCTCTTCTTCATCAAATGAATCTTTCCCAAAAGCATTGTTAAATTTATTTAAATATTCTTCTAAATCTTGTCCCTCTTCTAATATTGAATATAATAGTTTTCCAATAGCTTTTCCCTTACTTATTTCCTTATATTCCAAATCACCATATTTATTTTTTATATCTTCAAATTCCTTGACCAAATCTTCATAGCTATAATCTCCGCCATCATATCCAAGAAAATTAACATCTAAATTTTCCAAAGCCAACAAAGCCTTAGTTCTTAAATCCATATAATTAATATCAAATTTATATAAAAGCTCTATCTTATCCTTATACTCATCTACCCTATCCCTTAAAAAATTGTACCATATATTAGTATGAAATTCTTCAGCATCTTCTACTATTTCATATCCTGGTGAAAGATCCGCATGAAATGGCATCTCCCTAAGTATCAAATCACAAAAAGAATGTATAGTTCCTGTAAATATTCTATCTACATTTTTAAGTTTTCCCACTATTTTGGGGTCTTTTTCTATCTTTAATCTTTCCAATGCCTTGATTTGTATTCTTTCGGCCAACTCTGTAGCAGCAGCCTTGGTAAATGTTATAGCCACTAGGTTACTAGGATTAATATCTGAATTTACAATATGATTGATAATCCTCTCTACAATAATAGTCGTCTTGCCAGCTCCTGCCCCTGCCTCTAAAAGATAGTTTTTGTTAAAAGTATTAGTTATTTCTTTTCTTTTTTCCATTTCACTCAATATCAAATCTTTATTTTTCAACTCTTTTCACCTCTTTATCTGTCATACATATAGTGCTAAACTCACAATATCTGCAGGCTAAATTCTTATCTCCTGGATCATACACTATATTTTTATCCTCTTCCAATATATCAATCTCCAAAAGCTCCTTGATTCTAGCCTCTATAGTCTCTATAAATTCATCATTAAAATCTAAATCAATAGTATTTTTATTAGGCTTACCTTCAAACATATAGGTAAATTTAGATATTTTAGCATCTGGATATAAAGCTTGATTATCTTCTAATATTCCCTCTAAAACCTTCTTATAAATATAGTATTGAAGTTTCTTAGTATTAGAATAATCATATTCCTGGTCCTTGGTCCTTAGTTTTTTATCAAAGTTGTTTTTACTTCCAGTTTTATAATCTACTATTCTAAAAAGACTTGGATCTTCTTTATTTATATCTACCCTATCTATAGAACCACTTATATCTAACTCTAATCCCATTATATTTATCTTTTGACAAGGCAATGGGCCAAATATCTTGTTTCTCTTCATTCCATGATTCCCAAATGTTAACTCATTAACTAGGATTTCCCATTCCTTATCAGATTTAGTAGTTTCTATTATATTTTCACAAATCTCTACAATTTCTTCTTTTTCCCTCTCATAAACATCATCTAAAACACAAACTAGCTTTTCTCTCATTTCTTCACATTGGAACTTTACTATATCATTTAAGTCTTCCTCTTCAGCTAAATCAAAATATATATTTAAAACTCTATGGACAATGCTACCTCTTTCCAATGGGTTAAGCCATCTATGAACTAATATTTCACTTTCATCTTCAGGTCTCAATCCTAATCCATATCTCAAATAAGCCTTTCTACTACATTCTGCCAAGGTCTCTAATGCAGTCACAGAGCTTGCTAAGTCCCTACCATGAATTTCATCTTTCTTCTCTTTGCCTTCTTCAATCTTCTTTTCATACTTGTCCTTCAATTCAATATAAATTTGAGAAGGGGATTTATCTTTAACATCCATAGTATCAAAATTGGAATAAAGAATAGTTATATTTTTAAATTCAGCAGTTAGAAGTTCTTTTATCTTATACTTTTTATAATCATAGTTTTCATTTGCAGAAGAAAGACTATCTGATATTTTCTTTCTATTAACATCAAGTAATATAGGAGATTCTATAACCTTATTGGACAAACTATTGCTATCCATTCCTATTAAATAAAGATTTTCCCTTCCTGAATATCCTCCATGTTTAAAATGGCTAGCAAAGACAGCACCAGGTTGAGGTTGAGATCTCAATATCCTAGACTCTTCTATATATGAAAGAACTATATCTAAATATTCATCAAGAGAAACTTCCATATCAATATTTTCTATCTTCTTTAATGTGTTTAATATTTCAATTTTAGCAGATCCATCATACTTATTTAAACTTTTCACATATTTATTTATCAAAGTAATTAACTGTGGAATATAGTCCTTCATATTTATATTATCTCCTGTAGGAATACTCCTAAATAAATCTTCAAAAAATTCCTTAAGCCACAATACTTGTCTTCTATTGTTATTTTCAAGTTTTTTAATATAATCTTCTCTTCCAAAGCCAATACCAAACTCTAATAATTCATAAAATAAGCCTTGACTAGAGCTAGATTTACCATCACTAAGTTTAACCTTTATATCTCCAGCTACAAAAATTGACTTTATTTCATTTACACCATAATAATTCCTAGCCCAATTAAAAATAGTATGAATAAATCTATAAGTACTACTTGACTTAACCCCTAGGCCTTGAGCAAAGGTAATAGGAATATTGTTTTTTTCAAACTCTATATTTATTAAATCAGCATATTTTCCATTTGTATAAGCTATAACAACATTGTCTAATTTTATTCTCTTTTTCTTTATATCTTCAATTATATAATTGATCTCATTTTTACTTCCATATTCTCCTCTAAAAACTATATCCTTATTGTCTAAATCTTGAAAACTATCCCCATCCTTATAATAATAATTCTTAGGCTGATTTGGAATTAAATAAACTGGCATGTTGATTCTAGTACAAGACTTTTCAGTTAATTTTTCAAATAAGTCTTTTTCTATATCATAAAATTCAATATTAGAAGCTACAGCTATTTTTTTATCCTTATATTCATCTAACTTACTTGAATTCATTGCCAAATGAATAATATCACAATAATCCACAGCATTTAATAGCTTTAGTCGGTTTTTATATTCTAAATATATCTTATCCAAATCCTTAATTTTAGGAAAATCATCTAAACTTTCATATTTCAACTCCAATATAACCCTATACACTTCTTCTGCGGTTTTTGCATCTATTAAATCCTCTTTAAAAAAGAATTTAGATCCTTGACTCACAGATAGTTTTTTTAATATATCCAAAATTAAACTATTGCCTAATATATCGTCAATTACTAATATATTTTCATTTAAAATATATTCTTGGCATATTTCAAAAGCTAGTCCCTGCAAGGTAACAATCCTAAGATTAATAGAAGGATTTCCTCTTTTAGCCATCCTATTTACCATTTGCTTACCTACAGTTGCCCCAGATACAATAAAAAGTTTTTCATCTAATAAATTCTCACTAGCAAAATCCTTCAATTCCTTTTTCAACAAAATATCACGCCCTTTCCATCTCTAACTTTATTATACCTTATAAAATATGTTTTTTTAAAATTTCTTAAATAAATAGTAAAACTTTAATCTTATTGTAACCTTTATAAAGCCTATAACATGGTAGAATATATTGAATATAAAATCTCTGGAGGTGAATATTTCTATTGACAGATTTAATAGTATTAAAAAATTTAAGAAAAGTTTATAAAATGGGTGGAGAAAAAATCATAGCTCTTGATGATGTCAGTCTAACTATAAAAAACGAAGAATTTATATGTCTATTAGGGACTTCAGGATCTGGTAAATCTACACTCTTAAATATGATGGCCGGTCTTGAAAAGCCTACTAAAGGACAAATAATCATAGGAAAATATCCTATTCATAAAATGAATGAAAGAGATATAACTAAATTCCGTCAAAAAAATGTTGGATTTGTATTTCAGTCCTATAATTTAATTTCAACTCTATCCGCTTTAGAAAATGTAAGTCTAGGCCTTACTTTTCAAGGAGTACCTAAGGCTAAGAGAGATAAAATGGCTAAAAAGATGCTTTCCGATGTAGGTCTAGGAACAAGACTTCATCACAAACCATCTGAAATGAGTGGAGGGCAACAACAAAGAGTTAGTATAGCTCGGGCCTTTGTCAATGAACCTAAAATAGTTTTTGCAGATGAGCCTACAGGAAATCTAGATACCAAGACTACAATGGAAATAATGGACCTAATCACAGGCATGGCTTATGACTTAAAGCAGACCCTTATTATAGTTACTCATGATGAGGAAATATCAGATTATGTCCATAGAATAGTACATCTAAGAGATGGACATATAGAAAAAATAATTGAAAATAGCAAGTTAATAAGGGGGCAATAATTTAAATGAATAAAATCTTAATAGTTTTATTAGCAATTATATTAATAATACAAGTTCCAGACTCCAGCTTAGCTGGCAGTGATGAGCCTTACACTAGAACTTCTAGTAGAGCACCATTTCTTACAGTAACTAGTTCAGATACCTATATAGCAAAACCTGGAGAAACTATGGATATAAGAGTCGATATTAAAAACACAAGTGAATATGACGCAGAAAAGATATCTGGTCACCTTAGTGGAGACCCTACTGGAACAGTTTATATTAAAAAATCTGCATATGATTCTGAAAAGAAATTAAATGCTGGTAAAAATGGTCAATTGTCATTTAAAGTAAAGGTAGATGATTTAGCTGAAGGTGGGCTTTATAAGTTAGATTTAAAAATAACTTACTATAACCAACCATATAGAGATGATGAAGCAGAAAGATATACAATTACAGAAAGTATAAATGTTAAAGTAGATCATGCAACTACCACACCACAAATAGTTGTTGAAAGGGTTGATGTAATACCCTTTGATACAGTTTCTGCTGGTGATAAATTAACAGTTGGATTTAAATTAGAAAATATAGGAACAAGTGCTGCAAAAGATATAAAAGTTAGTTTAGAAGGTTTATCTAACGATAATTTTACCTTAGCTGAGGGAGTAAACTATAAAGTGATTCCCTATCTAGATTCAAATAAACAAGCTTTTATTCACTTTAAACTAAAATCATTAAAAAATCTAGCTGATAAAAATTATGAAGTAGGTTTAAAAATTAGCTATAAAGATATGAAAAATGAAACTATAGTAGATGAAAGTAAGTTTTTTATAAGTACAAAATCAGAAAAGAAGTCTTCTAATTTAATTATAGAAAATTTGCTTTATCCTACTGGTGAAATCAAACAAAATAAAGAAGTAGATATTACTTTTGACCTTATAAACAAAGGAAAAACAAAGGCAGAAAAAATAATAATAGAGGCAAAACCAACTGATCTTACAGGAGTAGTGCCAAAATCAGTCAGTATTATTAAATTAGATGCCTTAGATCCAAATGGAAAGAAAACTATAAACTTTAAATTTCTCACTACAAACTCAGCAGAGACTAAAAACTACCCTATAGAAATCACAGTAGAATATGTAGATGAATTGTCCCCTGAAGGTGAGAAATATTCTATCAATCAATTTGTAGGTATATTTACAAAAGCACCTGAAGAAGATAATGGGAAAAAATCAGTACCAAAACTTATAATTGATAAATATAATTTTTCCCCAACTATGGTCAAGGCAGGAGAAAAATTTGAAATGAACCTTAGCTTTTATAACACTAACAGTAGTCAATCTGTTAAAAATATAAAGATTTTCTTAACATCAGAATCTGGTTCAATAGAAAACAAAGAGGCATCTGGAAACTCAGTTTTTACCCCAGTAGATAGTTCTAATACTTTCTATATTGATTCTATAAAACCAAGAGGTAGAGTAGAAAAAAAGATAACCATGTTCACAGTACCAGATGCACTTGCAAAAACTCATACTATAACAGCTAACTTTGAGTATGAAGACAGCAAGGCAGAACCATATACTGCAACAGAATTGATAGGAGTACCAGTTGTACAGCAATCAAAACTTGAATTAGGAGAATTAAATCTTCCTACTGAAGCATTTGTTAACGAGCCACTACCTGTATCCTTAGAATTTTATAATACAGGAAAAGTAACACTTTATAATCTTATGGTAAAACTCGAAGGAAATTTTAATGCAGAAAACGGTCAATATTATGTAGGTAATTTTGAAAGTGGGACTAGTGACTATTTTGATGGAAGTATAATTCCAATGGAAGCCGGTAAATTAGGCGGAGAAGTAATCTTCACATATGAAGACTCCACAGGTGAAACCCAAGAAATAAGAAAAGAATTCAACTTAGATGTCATGGATATGCCTCCAATGGATGAGTTCCCTGATGAATTTGATCCTAATAATGGTGGAAAAAAGGGAATACTAAAATCTAAATGGCTATGGATATTTATATCTATAATTGGAGCAAGTTCAGGAGTTTTCTTCTTTAAAAAGAAAAAGAAGAAAAAACAAGAGGAAATGTCATTAGATGAGTAATATTGATCTAATTAGAATGGGTGTAAAAAATCTGTGGAGACGAAAATTAAGAACATTTTTAACAATACTTGGAGTTATTATTGGTGCAAGTTCCATCATAGTTATGCTTAGCTTGGGTTTTGGTATGAGCGCATCATTTGAAGCTCAAGTAGCCCAGAGAGGAGATTTAACAACTATAAATGTAAGAAAAGAATGGGTAGATCCATCTATGCCAGCAAAAAAACAAATTCAATTAAATTCAGCATCAGTACTTGAATTTAAAAATCTACCTAATGTTGTAGCAGTTAGCCCTGTCCTTGAAATATATGGGAAACTAATCAATGGTAAGTATCAGTCAGAGCTTTCTATTGAAGGAATAGATCCTGATAGTATGGAAAGCTTTGGATTTGTAGCTGAGGAAGGAAGACTTTTAAACAAAAGTGATGGGCTATCAGTAGTCTTTGGATATGAAGTAGCAAATACTTTTCACGATTCTAAATCTACGGTTTGGAAAGAGATAACAGTAGATCCAATGAAAGATAGGATGGCTATTAGCATCGAAGATGAATTCACAGAATCAGGCCAAGAAAATAAAAATCCTAAGCAATATAAGATAAAACCAGCAGGAATCCTTAACGAAGGAAATTGGCAAACTAACTATAAAATATTTGTACCAATTAACGAACTGGAGAAAATAGTAAAAGAAAAAGAAAAAAATCAGAATAGATCAGGAAAAAGAGATATGCGTACTGGCTATGATCAAGTTAACATCAAGGTAAGTGACATGGACAGTGTTGAAGAAGTACAAAATGTAATTAAGGAAATGGGATACGAAGCTTATAGCTTAACAGACGAACTAAAAGCAAGTAAGGAACAAGCCTTAGTTATCCAAGCAGTTCTTGGTGGAATAGGTGCCATATCTTTATTTGTAGCAGCCATAGGCATTACAAACACTATGGTAATGAGCATATATGAAAGAACTAAGGAAATAGGAGTAATGAAAGTAATAGGGGCATCTATAAAAGATATAAAAAGATTGTTTTTATTTGAATCAGCCCTTATAGGACTAACAGGAGGACTATTTGGAGTAGGATTATCCTATGCAATATCCTTTTTAATGAACTCATTTGGAGGACAATTTATTCAAATGATGGGAACTGGTGGGGATAGCAAGATATCTATTATACCAATATGGTTATCTCTTGCAGCCTTAGCCTTCTCAGCCTTAATAGGTATAGCATCTGGATACTTCCCAGCAAGACGTGCAATGAACTTATCTGCACTAGAAGCTATAAAAACGGAATAAAATAAAAGACAAATATAAAAGACCTTCCAAATTTGGAAAGTCTTTTATTTTTGTTTCTTTTTAATCAAAAAAGGGATTCTTCGATTTATCTAAGTTGAATTGTGTCAGCTATAAATGATGCTCCATCATAGCTGCCAATTACATTTACTATATCGTCTCTTTCTAAAGAAGACAATTTAATTCTGTCTAAATATCTATCTGCTATTACTGCATCTGATTTTATATGGACTACGATTTCATCTCCATATTTTAAACCACTTAAATCAAAACTTTCCACTATAATTTCCATTTCCATAGTCCTTGTATTGATATGGGATATTTTCCCTATTACAGTAGCTTCTGATCCTCTGGAATCTGCTTCTATTTCTGTAATTTCATTTCCTTCAACATAGGCTTTAATATAGTAACCTGCCTTTAAGTCTAGGGAATTTGCTACCTTTTTATCTATACTAATATAATTTGCTTTATTTAATATATAAGTTTCTTCTTTTTTAGTCTTTCTATTTGCAATAGTTATCTCAGTCTCTTGATGTAACCTAGTATTCATACCTATAATAATACCCTCTATCTTTTTCTCTAAAACTCCAGCATCAATATCTACAGCTACACCATTTTCAACTACTATATATACATCATCATTTACTTTTAATTCAGTAGGATCCTTTACTTTCTTGTTCTTCCTATAAATTGTAGTATCCTTATTTATTAAAAACTCATATTCCTTATTATCAGAATCTGTAACAGTAATATTATACTCTTCATTTATACTATTTTTAACAGCTTTTAATGACTTAATATTTCCTTCTATCTTTTTATCCTTGGATTTAGCCTTAATACTGTTAATTACATTGTTTTTAATTTCTAAGTCTACTAAATCTCCTTTATTTAAATCCTTCAAATAAACCTTTGCTCCATCTAAATATATATCTGCTCTTTTATCTACACTATATTCATCTGAAACAATTTTCTTATTCACAGTATGAATAACAGTCAGCTTAGATGAATCTTCATTTATATACTTGATTTCACCACTAGTTTTATCTTCATTGGAAAGAGCTTTAATAGATATAAGATCTATGCTTCCTTTTTTGAAAACTAAATCTACTTTTTGCCCTTCACTAAGATCTGAATAACTAGCAGACTTTCCATCTAATTTTATATCTGTATCATTCATTATATTATAAAGCTTATCGCCCTTAGAAGCATCATATACAGTCAGAGCCTTTCTACTTCCCAAATCATTTATTGATTTAATCTCTACATTATCCATATATGCTTTTTCTACACTAACACTTGGCTTTTCATAATCTGTATTTCCACTATTATTAGAATTCTTCTTCAAGTAATCATGGGCAGTGGATATCATCTTAGCCATTATATCTCTTCTTAAACTAGATTTTGGTTCAAACAATCCATTACCGCTACCCTTAGGATCTAATACACCTGCATCAATTAATACAGATACATGTTTCATTTCCATAGGAGTCATTTCTAGTGCATCATCATAAGTTAAAGACACAGTAAGCTTGTTTTGAGCTTCCTTTTCAAGTTCCATTGCTCTAACAATATAAACACTAGTAGCAACCTTGGTTATAGCTTTATTGCCACGATTATTATCATATACATTTTTCATTTCTTTCTCACTTATCATGCCCTTATACATAGCAACAGCTATATACTCCTGAGCCCAGTCAACAACACCTATATCCTTTAAAAACTTTCCATACTCACTTTTAGCTTGAGTTTTCTCTGCAACTGTTGGATTTGTAAATCTTCCAAGTAAAACAATTGCCTCATCAAACTTCAACAATCCATTTGGTGAAAAAGTATCACTAGACATACCTTCCATATAACCTAAATTATTAACACGATCTATATACTCATGTGCCCAATGTGTTTTGCCAACATCTTTAAATTTAGCCGCTTCAACAAAGTTTGGTACTGCAGAAACTAACATTAAAGATGCTAGTGCTACTACAATACCTTTTTGTATTTTACACACTATCTTCATCATATTTCCTCCTCATATAAAATTCCAGACTACTTGCTTCTATTAGCTTAATTATACACTACTTGAGGCCTTTTTAACAGTGATTTATTGTTACAAAGCTATTACATTTACAATAAGTATCAAAAATGGTGCCAGGCACCATTTTTGATACTTATTCACAATCTCATCTTTTAAATATGACTTTTAACTCTTCCACCTTAAATAACAAACAAAGACCAAAGTAAACTAAAGCTCCAAGGCCTGCTGATGCTATCAATAAAATCATCTTTATAAGCTTTGTATCTAATAACATAGGTCCTACTTTATAATATATAAGGAATACTACTACTCCCATTATACATGCAGCTACTAGGGTCTTCACAAAGCATATTATGTACTTCTTCATCCCTATAGGACCCATTTTCTTTCTAAGGCTTACAAATAATAATATTGTGGTTACAGTAGCAGATATACTTGTAGCTAAAGCTAATCCGCTATGAGCCATACGCTTTACTAAGATTAAATTAAATACTAAGTTTATAACTACCGCTATACCACCATTTAACATAGGCGTTATAGTATCCTGAAAAGAATAATAAACTTGATTTAACATTAATCTCAAAGAAAAACCTACTAATCCTAGAGAATAAAACATCAAGGCTTGACTAGTCATCTCTGTGGCTCTAGGACCAAAGTCTCCTCCTTCAAAAAACAAATAAACTATTGGTTGGGCTAAAAGCAATATACCTACTGTGGCAGGCACTGTAATTATCAATATAATATTTATTCCCTGACCTAATATAGAATTGACATTTTCAACATCCTTTTGAGCAAATGCTTTAGAAAGCATTGGAAATACAACAGTAGTAATAGCCATAATAAAAACAGCAATTATCATATCGTTGATTCTGGCAGAATAAGTAAGGGCAGAGATACTACCCTCTGCTAAACTAGATGCCAAAGTTTTATCTATAATAGTATTTATTTGTTGTACTGCTGAACCTAATAAAACCGGTAATACAAGCAGCATGCTCTTCCTTAAATAAGGATCCTTTAAATTTATATTAAAACTATATCTATACCCTTTATGCCTAACAGCAGGAAGCAGTATCAAAAATTGTGTAGATGCTGCAATTACCGTTATTACCATAAGAGTAAGTATACTTGCATCCTTAGCAAAAAATACAAGAAAAATTAAAAATACAAAATTGTAAGGAAAGCCTGATATAGCTGAAGGTCCAAACACTTCACTACTATGTAAAAATCCTGAAAACAAATGTGTAAGACCCAAGAATATAGCTATGGGTAAGCCAATCCTATTTAATTTAACTGCAAGATCAAATTGTTGTCCTGTAAATCCCTTTGCCAATATCTTTATGGTTATAGGTGCAAATATATATCCCAATATTGCTATAACTATGGTCATAAGAAATACTATATTAAAAAGATTATTTAAAAACTTTAGCTTTCCTTTTCTACCATGTTTTTCTCCTACTTCAGTAAATATAGGTATTACCGTAGTCTTTAATGCACTTCCCAAGGCTCCTATTATAATCACAGTAGCAGTCATTGCAATAAAGTAAGTATCTGTTTCCATTCCAGAACCAAATCTTTTTGCTATTAAGATCTCCCTAACAAATCCTAACACTTTAGATATAAGGGTCATTATTGATATTATGGCAGCTGTTCTTGCCAAACCTTGTCTTCTGATCATTTATATTCCCTTCTTTCAAAATTAATCACAATTAAGCTTATATTTACAAACTTAATTGTACCAAATATATCTATAAGTGTCACCTAATATCTAATTTCATCAGACATTAAAAGTAATCTATCTTAAGATAGATTACTTTTAATTCCTTCTACTATAAAAGCGTAAGGAGCCTGACCTGTCAATTCATTTTCTTCTATCTCTATAGTTATAGTTTTGTAAGTAATTACCTGTGGTAATATGGCGTCTTCCTTAGGTGGAGTAATATCTAAATCCACCCTGTACTTGTCCTTATCCGCAACTATCTTATCTATACCAAGAAGATAACCTGGAGTAGCAAACTCTTTGGTTATAGTAACTAAAACCTTATCATCTTTTTGTTTTACTCTTACCGCTTCCTGATTGTTGTAAGATTGTACAATTCCTTTAGATGTAAAAGATATTTCTTTCATATTATCTAATACTCCCTTCACCCTTTGTAAGATTATTATAGCCTCTGATTGAACTATGAAATCATCTGGTGCAAATTCATCTTCTGAAATTCCATTAATTATTCCCAAATCAAATAATAGCCTTAATAATACTATGCTTTCTTTATCCATAGTATTAACATCTTTGAAAGAATGTTTTCTAGGATTCACTTCTAAAGCTTCTATATTTGTTAATTTATTGCCTATTAGTTTTATCACTTCCTTCCTAGTAAGTGGCTTACCTAATACTGGACTCAATGAAGTAGGTCCTAATTTATAGTCTTTAGATAAAGATCTTAAAGATAAGGAAAAATCCTTGTCATTTATTTTATCATCAGGATTAAAATTTATAAAATTATTCTTAGCTAAATAAGGAAAATAATAAGCAACAAAATTTTTATCAATAATATCCTTAGACCAATGATCTTTAACCTTTTCTTCCATACCAGCAAAAACTGTAAAAGATGTTGATAAAATAATTAACACTAGCATAAAAGATATAATTTTTTTCATTTTATTACCCCCTCTAGCCTAAGTATACCTTAATATTCTGAAGAATTAGTTACATTATGATTACAAACAAAGCAAAACAGAAAAATAAGGAAAATAAGTATCAAAAATGGTGCCTGGCACCATTTTTGATACTTATTCATAATTAATTGTCTAACTTTCTTACTGCCCCACCTGTAATATTTATATTGTTACCTATTTCCTCAGTTGAATAATTTTGTTTTCTAGCTTCTACAATATATTGGCATTTATATTCTTTTAGATATCTCTTTCTGGATCCTTCTTTAATTAGTTTATAATCTATGGTCTCTGGACAAACAAGTCTAAGTATCTTATCTAAGCTATCTTTCTTATCACCCTTACTTGTATTTAAAGAGTTTTTAAATTCTTCAGTCCCTATAACATTTTCATCCTCAAACTTATCCCTTAATTCACTATACTTATCTGGCAATATATCCATTAAACTTTTATATTTTATAATAGCTTCTTTTCTGTCTAAAGAAAGATATTCTAGAAAAACTTCTATATCAACTATATTATCAACATTCATTCTGTAAAATATATCTGAACTCCATTTGTAGTAGATCATATTCTTAGAAATGTTAGCATATACAGGATTGTTGTGTATATAGCGTATCAATCTTAAGAAATAGCCTTCATTTTGTACTATAATGCTCCTATACCTATCTTCAAAAGGAGAACCACTTCTATTTTTACTAAGATTATAATATTTAGCATATTTAGTATTTATCCTATGCATTATTTTACTAATAGGTATATTGTAAGTTTTTATGAGAAAGTGATAATGATTGTCCATAATTACATAGGCTAATATTTGAAAATCAAATATCTCCTTTACTTCTCCTAAAAATTTAAGCAACATAATCTTTTCTTCCTTGCTTTGGAATATATAAGCTTTATTGTTACCCCTGTGAATAATATGATATATTGCACCATAATATTCTAATCGTAACTTTCTGCCCATAAATACACCCCCATATGTATCTAATTATATATTCTACAAAACTTCTTGAAATCCTTTAATAAACATAAAATAAGTATCAAAAATGGTGCCTGGCACCATTTTTGATACTTATTTACTCTAAATATTATAATATAAGTCCTCTGTAGGGTATTCTGGGTCAGATGTTATATCTATTCCTAGTTTCCTAAAGGTTTGTTCGTCACTTAAGGGCAATATTGTATTTGAATGAGCTTGAGATCCTTCTAATAATGACAGTTTTTCCATGGCCACTTGGGCTGTTGGATTAGTTGCTGCACATATACTAAGAGCTATAAGAATTTCTTCACAGCTTAATGTAGTCTTTCTATGTCCCAAGACCTTTGTCTTTAAACTCATTATAGGTTCAAGTATTACTGGAGAAATAAGGTGAATATCATCAGATATATTTGCATAATATTTTATAGCATTTAAAAGAACTGCTGCTGATGAATGCATTACATCTGAGGCTTTACCTGTAACTATTTTTCCATCATTTAGTTCCAATGCTACTACAGGATATATCTCATTTGTCTTTCCTTCTTTTCTTAGTTTAGCTGAATAATCTCTAGCAGGTTTTACTACTTTTCTATCTTCTTCTTTTAAATCTAATTCTTCCATAATAAGCTTTGATCTTTGAAATATTTCTAAATCTAAATATCCTTTTTTGTATTCACAACTAGTATTAAAATATCTTCTAATTATTTCTTGCTCTGAAGCGTCCCTTACAACTTCATCATCTACTATACCAAATCCAATCCTATTAACTCCCATATCAGTAGGAGACTTATAAATAGATTCTCTTCCTGTTATTTTTTCTACTATTCTCTTTAAAACTGGAAAAGATTCCACATCTCTATTATAATTTACAGCTATTTCATTGTAAGCATCAAAGTGAAAGCTATCAATAACATTTGTATCTTTTAAATCTACAGTAGCAGCTTCATAGGCTATATTTAGAGGATGCTTTAATGGAATATTCCATACAGGAAAGGTCTCAAATTTTGAGTATCCTGCTGACTTTCCTCTTTTATTCTCATGATAGAGCTGGCTTAGACAAGTAGCTAGTTTCCCACTACCTGCTCCTGGTGCTGTCACTACTACAATAGGCTTAGTAGTTTCAATAAATGGATTTTGTCCATAACCTTCATCACTTACAATAGTGTCCACATCTATAGGATATCCTTTAGTAGACCTATGTTTATATACTTTTATTCCTCTACGTTCTAATTTATTTATAAATACATCAACCTCTTGTTGATCATCATATCTAGTAATTACAACACTATTTACTTTTAAATCATATTCCCGCAAATCATCAATCAATCTAAAGGTATCAATATCATAAGTTATTCCAAAGTCTCCCCTAATCTTGTTTCTCTCAATATCTCCTGCATATACACAAATAATAACTTCTATCTTGTCCTTTAGCTTATGTAAAAGTTTAACTTTACCATTTTCATCAAATCCAGGTAATACCCTCTTAGCATGCATGTCATATAATAATTTTCCACCAAATTCAAGATATAACTTATCATGATTGTTAACTCTTTCTAATATAAACTTGGACTGCTCCTCTAAATACTTTTTATGATCAAATCCTATTTTCATCTTAAACTCCTCACTTTTCAATAATACTTTTCATTATAATATAAATGATGCTCTTATTTTATCATATAATCTCAAAAAACAAAAAAATAATTAATACTAAAGGTCAGGAAATATTTACCTGACCTATTTATATTAAGGAATTAATATAACTTGATTTGGAAATATTAGGTGAGGATTTTTTAAATTATTAAATTCCGCTAATTTTTCCCAAGTAGTATTATATTTTTCTGCTATGGTCCAGAGCACGTCTCCTGCAACCACAGTGTATTTCTTTGCCTCTAGTTTTACTCCTAGTTTGATTTCTCGTTTAACTTCTGATTTAGCATCTGATTTAACCTCTAACTTAACCTTTGGTTTAACTTCTTCACCTTTTACCGCTACTATTCTTCCTTCTACCTTTGCTTCAACCTCTCCTACTTTTTTAAGATAGTCTACTAATATATCTGAGAAAAGACCACCTTCAGATATTATTTTCTTTCCTTTAAACATTTCATAACCATCTCCACCAATAGCCATGAAATCATTAGTCACTAATTCATATTTCTTATCTAAATCTATTTCTTTTTCTCCAATTAACACTTTAGTTACTTTTTCCCCAAGCTTTTTAGATGGATCAAATTCATATTTCATTCCAGCTACATGAGGAAATCCTCCTGCTGTCTCTGGATAAGCCTTTACACCATGTTCTAAAGCAGCTACTATTTCTTTACCAGATACCTCTATTGATGATAAGAAGTTTGTAAATGGAAATGCTTGAAGCACTTCTCCAACAGTTATATCCCCTGCAGTGATTGAAGCTCTTATGCCACCACCATTTGTTATGGCTATATCTGCATTTGAAGCATCTAACATAGCATCTGTTATAAGATTACCTAGTGTAGATTCACCAGTTCTAACAATATCTCTTTCTCCTATTAAATCCACATGAGATTTCCCTATAACTTCTTGTTTAATAAGCTTATTAGCTTCTTCCATTTTATTGATTGCATCTTCTACTTCTTTATTTGCTTGTAATTTTTCAGCATCTTTAACTGTAAATAAAGAAGCTTTTTTATCTATTTTACCATCTTTTAATTCTATCTTTACAATTCCTATATTACTTAAATGAGAGCCAGTTTGTACTATCAATGTATCTCCTACTAGTTCCCCTTTTTCTAATCTAGTGTGACTATGACCGTCTACTATTACATCTATACCCTCTACTTTTTTCGCAATATCTCTAGTAGTCACATCAGTTTCTCCATCTACACCAACATGAGTTAATCCTATTATTATATCTACATCTTCCTTTTGTAAATCCTTTACTGCTTTTTTAGAAGCCTCAATATAATCAGTAAACTCTATACCCTTAGTATTATCTGGATGAGATTTCACCTTAGTTTCCTCAGTTGCAATAGCAAATATACCTACTTTAAATCCATCATATTCTTTAACAATATATTCATCAAAATCTCTTGATCCATCACTTTCATGAACTAAATTTGCTGTAATTATAGGAAAATCTGCCATTTCCTTTAATTCCAACAATCTTTCATAACCATAGTTAAAATCATGATTTCCAGGAACCAGCGCATCT